>NZ_JAYEEY010000016.1:0-120539 GCF_035156415.1 Algoriphagus persicinus | reverse complement strand
AGGTCGATCAGGCGGGTTTCGTTGTCAAAATCAAGGGAATCATCCAGGCAGGTGGGAAAAAGTGCGAGCTGGGTGCGGTCAGTTCCTTGGATAAATTTCATATAAAAAGATACAAAAATCATCCCATAAGTCCCATCGGGATAGTGGGTATTTTTAGTGAAATTTTGAATGAGTTTTTAGACAGTCTGACGTTCTTCGGCTTGCCGTCAGTTGGGGAAGTCAAAGATTTAATTTTCCAATTTTACAAACTTTTTAAGAACACTGAACTTTCTCGTCAAACCGCAAAACCGCAATTTCGTCAAACCGTGTACCTTGAATGGTGAAGATAGACCTAAACGATAACCGTTCCAACGGGTGAAATGCGAAGTATTCATGAACACCATTGAAAATAGACCTATTGTGAATAATCCGACTCAGATATTGGATCTGGTCCGCTTCTGCGGATCAAAGTCCCATACTGGGAACAACAATTATACTTTCCAGACTGAGAAGAAAAGGTTATCTAAAGTATGCTGGACTATTATTCTAATCAAAGCCTGAAATTCAATNGGATCTGGTCCGCTTCTGCGGATCAAAGTCCCATACTGGGAACAACAATTATACTTTCCAGACTGAGAAGAAAAGGTTATCTAAAGTATGCTGGACTATTATTCTAATCAAAGCCTGAAATTCAATGAACTGAGCCTTTCGCTAAAATGATTCTTAGGATCATTTTAGCGAAAGGCTGGGATGCAGAGAAGCTACGAGACCCTTACGTACGGTGCAATGAGAGGCGCGCCCTGGGCTTATGGCTCACGACCGTATACTCGACTGGCGGGATGTTATTTGTCCACATATTTTATTATCTCGTTTTTCCAAATCAAATAGCCTTTGCCATTTATATGAACTCCATCATTTGAAAATTCCATATTTAATTCATTATTATCTGTTTTCAATAAATCAAAAAGATTCACATAAGTTAATGAATGGCTTTTAGCAATCTGGAAAGTTCCTTTATTTATTTCGATAATATCACTGTTTTTTCGATTTGGATTATCTTTTGTTGGCAATAAACTTTGAAGATACAATTCTGTCTCAGGAGTTTTTGTCAAAATCAACTTAACTAATCTTTCATAATCTGAAAGAATTTCATTAGCATTATTGCCGCGTTCTAAATCATTTGTCCCAATCATTAGGAAAATCTTTTTGGGCTTTGACTCAACAACTTCGTCTAACCTGTTAATTACTCCATTTATTATATCTCCACCAATACCACGGTTTTTAATATTTGATTTCCCAAATAGTTCATTCCAATCGCAATAGTCAGTAATACTGTTTCCTAAAAAAATTATTTCACTAGTGTCATTTGGCATAATCTCAAAAATGCTTTTTTTTGCATCGTAATAGACACCGTAGTCCTGTTGATTAGTGTTCTCTTTTTGTAAACTTAATATTCTTTTTAAGTAGTCAATACCACCTTTTGAGTGAATGACATATCCGCCAAATAAGAGAAATAGAATATTGATAGAGATTGAAATAACTAATGAATTTTTCTTCATATTTCTCTGTTTTAAGTTAATCGTACTTGTCTTTTTATATTTATCGCCAACGGCAAATGTAAAATGCGTTTTAATGCATTTTACATAGTGTTACCAATAGGGTTATTTTCGTAGAGTTGTATTGCTTCCACAAATTATAGTAGCTACATTTTTCCCTTTATATAAATTGTTGTTTTCGAGTAAAGCTGCTATCCCAACTGCTGCTGAAGGTTCTGCAACTATTCCTACATGCCGGTGGATTAGTTTCATCCCCTTTTTTATTGATTTTTCTTTGACTAAGAAGGTATCATCAACAAGAAGTTCCAAGTCTTTTATAGATTGTTTCATTGGTAATCTTACAGCAATTCCATCTGCAATAGTGTTGGTTGTGTCATAACTGACATACTGATTTTTTCTTATAGATTCAATAAAAGCAGGAGCTCCTTCTGATTGAATCGCGACTACTTGAGTGTTGGGACTGTATGCTTTCATTACTCTTGAAATTCCTGTTAACATTGCTCCATCTCCCAATGCAATTAATAGAACATCTAATTCATAGGGCAATTTTAACAACTCTAACCCTAGAGTTCCTGCACCTTCTATCGTTTCGATATCCATTGTATCTTCCACAAAGCGAGCATTTATTCTTTTAGCCTGTTTTCTTCCTTTCGATTTAGCTTCATCAAAGTCTTTTCCTGATAGTTCCACATTAGCTCCCAATGAACGCATCATTTCAAGTTTGAAAGGATTGACCGATGTACTTGCATGAACAGTAACCTCGATACCTCTTTTTTTACAAGAAAAAGCCATTGCTTGTCCAAAATTACCTGCACTTGCACATATTAAATGGTTATATCCTTTTGATTTTGAAACTAATACTTCAGAACCTCTTCCTTTAAAGCATCTTATAGGATTTATTGTCTCTATTTTAACAGTTAGATTTAATCCAAAGATTTGACTTAAACCTGGATTTATAAATTGAGGTGTATTCAAAAACAGTTGATCTATTAAGTCAACTGACGCTATAATATTTTCTAATGAAAGTCTATGTTTTTCTAATTGCATAATATATTTGATACTTATTTGTAACGGTTGACAATATGAAACGGTTGGGTTTTTGGGCTGCGTGCCTGTCCATCAACAAGAATGCTGAAGCGCGAACCAAACCCCGCAAACTGCTGAACCCTAACTGTTTTATATTGTGTGTTGTAGTGTCGTTTTTATTTGTTCAAAGGTTTTCACTTCTATTTTTCCTTTTGTTGGTATCATATTTTGCCAAATCCAATTATTATGTTCAATTATTTTCTTAGCTTTCAGATGAGGCCTTTCCCCTGTCGTATGTCCGTCCGAAACAACAGTAATGTTATAATCCTTTGTCAAGGCTGACTGAACAGTAGCTTCTACACAAAAGTCGGTAGCAAATCCTGTAATAAAAAGTTCTTTAATATTCAGTTCTTTTAAAACTGAATCTAGATTTGATTGATAGAAAGCATCATTTACTGTTTTATTAATTGAAATATCCGTCTCGTTAACCATTAAATCGGACAGGATTTCCCAGTCAGCAGTATTCGGAATAAATCTACCCCATTTGGAGCTATCTTGTTGAATAAAAATAACATAAGATTGATCTTCCCTGAATATTTTAGACAAGGCATTGATTCTTGCAATAACATTTTCAGAATCAAATTTTGGAGTTTCACTAGTGAAACAACCTTTCTGCATATCAATTATTATTAGCGCTCTTCTATTTTTCATATTTACAATGTTTTCTAGCAATGCACTACAACGTTTGGGCTATGATCTGTGGCCGTTTTAAAACCACTTCACTATCCACCCATGATAAAGATAGTGAAAAGCAGAAAAGCATACTTATCTACAATTTCGGTCATAGATTATAGCCTCGTGGTATGGCTTGGTTTTCTTATCTACATTGTTTCATTGTCTCAAATTTCACGCTGTCAACTCGTATGTTATAATGAAAGTCGTGATATTTATCTAAACTGTCTTTTGAGGAAACTATTAATTCCAAAAATTTATAGTCTGAAAGTCCTTCGGGCGGGAATTGTGTTGACATACCCATACCTTCTATCCAAACTCCAATTTCGGAACTACTTGTTTCAGTCTTGGCGTCATCCCAAAACATATAATTTGCTCTTTCTAGTATTTTATTTATTTCTCCTGTTGCTGTCTTGTAAAAGTATTGATGATTTATATAGCCACTTTCAATTTCACCTTTATAAAGCAAAATTCCATTTTCAGGAAAGTTAAGCTGTTCTCGCCCGTCTTTAATAATAACTTCTTGCCCGCAGTCAATTTGTCTAACAATAACTGCCTTTCCATTAAAGTCGGCAGGGAAATATAAGTCAAGCTTTTGAGCAGTCGCTGTCCCGATAGTTCCTGTCGAATACATAAAAACGTGAAATGAAGGATACCAAAGTATTCCTGGTAAAACTGTCCAAAGTGTCTTTTGTAAAACCTTTGTCTTACTTAACCATATAAGTCCAACTCCGATAAGATAAACAGGAACCGTAAAAATTAGTAAATACGGATTGAGAGAAACCAAAAAGGTCAGGATAATTATTGTCAGTCCGATTATGTATTTTTTATCTTTCAATTCAGTTTCGATTGTCGTTCAGTGTCGATTTTTTTAAATGAGCCATAGCGGTTTGCAGCTATTAAACGTGGGGCTTTTCGGAGCTGTTCCCTGTCCACCCCGGGACAAAAGTAGCTCCCAAGAACAAACCTTGCGGAAACCACTGTCTGCCCCATGTTTTCATAGGTGCTGTTATGTCCTGTTTTTCTTTTTATTTTTCACTTTATTCCTTCGCTAAACGGTAAATTCTTAATCCCACAGTTCCGAACCAAATAAAAAGCGTTAGCAAAAGGAGACGCTGCCATATGCCGGTATGGGTATATGCCTCAAACGAATTGATCATTGCGAAAAGAAAACCCAGAGAAATTACACAATTAATAACAGAAAAAAGCCATAGTGGTCGCCAATCCGATAGGTTCCTGAATGAGAAACCCAATATTCCGCTACCAACTATTGCGGACAAAAATGCGATAGCGGAAACACCATGATGTATCATATTAGCCGAAGATCCTTCTTGCGGGCATCCGGCATCACAAGAAAATAATCCAGCCAAAATGACTCCTAACCCAAATACAAATACCAAAAATGATCCAATTCGCAAACCTTTGCCTTTTGGCAACAACAAGAGTAATGATAGTCCAAGAGCCGCAATCAATAATCCGAAAGGTAGAAAGCCAGCAACATTCATCAAAACAGCATTGGGTGTTCCTATTGCTCCCAGTTCACTAATGAAGTTTGAAACATGGTTATAGTCTCTGCGAAGGCTGGCAGTGATAATAATAACAACTGTAAACAGAATAGGACCAATTATTCCGCCAAGTGCTAAATATCTTAAGCTGGTTTGATTCATATCTGAAATGTTTAAGTAACAGTTTGTTTATTAATAAGACATAATTTATTTATTGTCGCCATTTTTTGGCGTATAGTTTCTTTTCTTGGTTCGATAGTAGCCATAAACAGCTCTTTTATCTGAGTGTTATTCTTAAAGATCATCAAATGGATTGCTAATCTTTTGTAAACTTTTTTGGCTTACATGTGTGTGTACCTCCTGTATCTTGCTGCTTTGATGGCCTAGCAATTCCAAGATTTTATCGCTGATAGGAACTAGCCGGTCGTTATTGTCTTTTCCCTGATTGACGCTAAGCATCCTTCTTTTGGAATCTATATCTTGTGGCGTCAGATTCGGTAGTTCTGATCTTCTCAGCTCACTTGCATAGATTAGACTCAGCACTGCCCAATGTTTGATATTCTGATGTGCCTGGTGAATTGCCTTCACTTCTTCTGAATAGGAGATGGGCCAAATTTTTAATTTGTGACGCCAATCAGCTCCGGGTATGGTCTTGATGCGCTCTTTCAATTCTAAGTCTAATGGAAATTTCAGCAGCATTACCGGGTTTTTTTGATTTGTCCATTTCGGATAAAAATTAACTTCATCAGTCTCAGGTGAAAAATATTTTCAAAGTAACTAAAAATCGGCTCAAAAAAAATCCCTCAGATTTCTCCAAGGGATTTTTGTGAATTCAAGTAAGAAATATTGAAATTGAACGCTTGTGGTGACGCAATCTCAAATCTCAAGTATCGAATGATGTATTATCAATATTGGGAATAAGAATCAACCCAGCCTCCCCCTCAATATTTCTACTTTTGCAATGTTAGTTTTCGACTAAAAATATATTGATATGCCTACCAAACAAGAAATCGAATTTTTAGATACTTAAGATTATCTTGATTTAGGTCAATTATTGACTGCAGGGCAAGTCAAACAAATGAATTTACGAATTGATGGAGTCAGAAGGTAAACATGCTGGGGCAGAATAAGTAGAATCAAAGTATATCCGTCACCCGAAAGAAGGAGGGGGGTGTTCCTGATCACTGCTGCCCGGCCGCTCCCGAAGGGATTCGTATTTCGCCTTTCGTGCCGACTGTTTTTTGATTTCCGCCGCCAAGATTTCCTGTTGCCCGACCTCTCCGTCCTCTTTGGCAAGTTATGTCTGGTACTTGGCGAGTTTTACTTCAATGTAGGCTAGATTCAGCTCCTCTTCAAGCTGTTTGATACGGTCTTTTAAATCCCTGATTTCGTCTTTTCCCCCAGCCAATTTTTTTAGTAGTGGAAGAGGATCAATGGCTGCATTTCTGGGCAAACCTGCAAAAATCCTCATCCACTCCTAGATGGCGGATTTACTCTTAATATCGTAAACAAGCCTTGCACGTTCCTTTGAAAGGCTACCGGATAGCGCCTCAATTACAATTTTTCTCCGTGAAGCTTCGGGAAACTTTTCTAAATCAGTCTATTCGCTTGTTGGTTTTGAGATACTCAACAAGATCGATAATTTCGGTTTGAGTGAGATTTTCAAACAAACCTGAAGGCATCATAGAGACCTCTGTTACCTCCCGGGAGAGTATTGCTGATTTGTTAATAATCAGCTGATCTTGACCGACAATTCGCATGGTGATCTGTCTTTCGTTTTCCCCAATGATATTTCCAGAATAAGTTCTTCCATCGCGGGTATTAATCACCACCATTTTGTAGTCATCCTGAATTTCCGCACTTGGTTCGAGTACATTCATAAGGATGTATTCGGGATCTGTCCGGTTCGATCCGGTAAGGTCTGGCCCGATGATTCCTCCTTCTCCGTACATTTTGTGACAGCTTCCACAGGATTTGGCGAAGACTGTTTTCCCGGATTTGATATTCGCTGACCCCAAGGCTGTTGGTGTGATCATTTCCCGGTACTTGTCATATGCGGCTTGATTGCTGGGAACTGACTCAATAGGACCCCAAACCTCAATAAATCCGCTGCCCACAACCCGCAACAGTTGTCTTGCGACGCTGGCAGGAACTTCTGATTTGGCGATGGTTTGTTTTTTAAGTTCTTGAGTAAGCATGTTGCCATATCGCGCTCTGGACGAAAGTGTCTGCATGGCTTCTAATTTTTCCTCAGGGGAAAAATTGGGGTAGTTTTCCAAAAGAATTTTCCCCAAGTCCTCATTGTCAAAGGCTGCTATGGCCCTGATGGCATCTTTTCTTAAAGTAGGTTCCTGAAGTAGTGCCGGGATTTCGGCAGGTAATGCTTTTTGTTGTTGAGCGGTAAGTATTTGCAGGGCTTTCCTTCGTTGATCTATTGGTGAATTTTTGTCTTGTAGTGTTGCGAAAGCCCGTTGGGTAGCTTCGGTATCACCGAAAAGTCCAGAAATCTCCAATGCAAGCTCTTGCTTTTTTCCGCCGGATTTTTGAAGGGTTTCTGCCACGGATTTCCAATTCGCCGGGGTTTTCAGATCTGTCCGGCCTTCCATTCCGCTCAGCATGCCGGCCATAAGCAGTTCAGTATTTTGACCTCCCTTGCCAATGAGAGTGACTAGTTTATCCGGCTGATTTCCGTCCACAGCTCTTCTTGCTATATTTTGGGTGACGAATGTGAGTTGGGAATTAGGCGCCAGTTCGAGGAATTTGTCTGGATATTCAGCAAATAATGGTTCGATTCCATACCACAACATTTTGGGAAGGTTGTGATCTTTTTCATCTTCAGTATGCTGAATTAAACTTTCTGCGATATCCCATTTTTCAGAAGTTGGAATGCGCTGCAAAGCTGCGGTAAGGTAAAGCCGGACCACAGGGGAAGGGTCAGAGTCAGCCATTGTTCTGAATTTGGTCAAGGCTTCAGTGGAGGGTTTCATATCCTCACAAAGCAATTGAATGGACCAGGCTCTGATGTAGGGATCCTTGTCAGAAAGTGAAGCAACCAGTTCTTTCTCGCTAAATCCTCCGATCTGATGAATCGTCCACATCGCCCGAAGCCTCCAGTCGGGATTATTGTCATTCACAAAAATCGTCTTCAAAGCGTCATTTGTTCCAGGCTGAAGTGTCTTGTTTACAGCGCGCTTATGAAGAATTCCCCTTGCTCGTCGTGAATGCCAATCAGATGGATTAGTCTGAAGAGCCACCAACTGTGCATCGGTCATTTTATTCAGGTCTGAATACCTTCCGGCGAAGTTTTGGGCTAGTGAATTTTCGGGCATAATCCTAAAAATTCTGCCGGTTTCTTCATTCAATACTTCTTTGCCGCAAATATCCGCATCGTGCCAATCGAGCGCGTAAAGTCCACCATCCGGTCCGATCTCCATACTGAAACCTACCCATTGGGCATTGTTTGCCATCATGAACTCATCCCCGTGCTCTCCTTCAAATCCTGAACCTTTTGGAATCAAAATATCGGATAGTACCCCGTGCTCGTGGATGTTGGCCATAAAAATACGGCCTTGTTCTTCTTTAGGAAAAGCGTCTGATTGATAAATCCGAGCCCCTCCATGTGCAGAGCGATGGCTGTGATTCGCAATGGTTTTAATGTCCTCATAAACATAAGGATTGAAATGCTGTCCACCCTGTCGGTGGTAGATCCCCCCGGGTACAACATGCCATAAATGGGGGATGACACAAGCACTCATAAAAAGTTGGCCTTTTGCATCGTAGTCAATTCCCCATGGATTGCTGAAGCCGTGGGCGACCACTTCAAACCGTTCTTTGATCGGATGATAGCGCCATACACCGCCATTGATGTCGACTCCTTCTGCTTCGAGGAGATCTTCAGGAAATTGGTCTTTATGGTAATAAAGTTTTGCATCACCAGTTGGCTTACGGATTTTGGAAGGCGTGGCAAATCCCTGCAATCCATATAACCACCCATCTGGACCCCAATGCAAGCTGTTTAGCGTTTCGTGCCGGTCGCGGATTCCCCAACCGGTAAGTAGGATTTCAATATTATCCATATCGGCTTTGTCATCGCCGTTTTTGTCGGGAACAAAAATCAGGTTGGGCGGAGCACCGATGAAAACCCCGTCGAACCCTACGGCTAAGGCCGCAGGAAAAGCCAACCCCTCCATAAATACTTTTTGACTGTCAGCTTCACCATCTCCGTCGGTATCTTCTAGAATAAGGATTCGGCTGTCACCTGAATTGGAAAAACCGTCTCCTCTGGACTCGTAATCTTTGTTTTCTGCAATCCAAAGTCTACCCCGATCATCCCAACAAAAAGCCATGGGTTGGGTCATCATGGGCTCCGAAGCCCAGACATTTACCTTATACCCAGATTTAATAGTCATAGCATCCACGGCTTCCTCAGCAGTCAAGAATTTTGCATTTCTTCCTTCTTCCTGTGCCAAACCCCAAAGTTCGGTGGTGCTGTACATACCCTCTCTACCCGAAAAATTCCCCCAGGATTCTTTCAGTTTCAGGTCATTTGCTTCACCTGTGTAGACCAAAAGGCGAAGTTTGATGGTTTCGGTGTTTCCTTCTTCGATTACCCAATCTCCGTCTCGTGTAAAAGCTGGGCCCAATCCCATTTGACCGTCAACACGCCATTTGTTGGGATATCCCCGGTTTTCTGGATGATCAAAAATGGCCACATTTGCACGATCCTCCCGACCTTCGACTTTCAATCCCACATTGATCCACATAGCAGGCTGACCTTCAGCCTGCATGTTTTTCTGTCGGGCTGCATTGATGATTTCTCCATCGATTCCATCTTTCCAAGGCATTCGGACGAATAAACTCCCGTAATCGTATTGACCAATCGTTACTTCAGTTTTTGCTTCGCCTTTCCATTCCAAGTCAAGAATATATTCTCCATTTGCCTCGCTCATAGTCCAGTTCTGAGTTTCTTCCAAAACTGTTCCTCCCAGAGAATCCAGAAGTTGATAGATAGTCTGCCATTTGACCTGCTCTCCGGTTTCCTCTACGATGTTCAGCGCCACCTTTTTCCAATAATCTCCCTGAGGATTGTGAAAATAATCGCGACCATTTACCCTTGTGAAACCCCAATAAAGTCCGGTCTGATGCTTGTGGTGTCCCGGACTATATTCAGTCAAAACTCCCTTGCCATCAGGAGCAAGAACAGGATGGATGTAGGGTCTGAAATCTTCAGTGGCATTTTGAACTAGAATAGGATCACTCTCTCCCTCCCTTAAAATTGAGATAGTACCTTCCTCTTTATTTTGGACGAGTGTTAGGAGAGTGGCTTGATCTGAAATTTCTCCTTTTACTGATTTTTTTGGAGTAGAACTGAGAAGTATTAAAAAAGTAAAAACACCAATAAGGGTCGTAATTCGGGCTTTTGACATGGTATAAATGGTTTTTTGGGTTTGGGATAGAAAAACGAAGTGTCTAAATGCTCCAAAAATGGATTTTTAAATTTGAATAGAGGTATAAATCTTATTTCTTTTCTCAAAGAACTTTTGAAAGTTTTTAATGGTTTGGCTAGTTTTTTTTGTGAAGTTCTAAAGTGGTCTCAATTGCTTTTTGTATAGCCCTGGTTTGTTCAGCCCATTGTTTCTTTACATTAAGCACAACGTTTTCGGGCTTTGCGTTAGGGCGGGTTTCGTAGCACAATATTGTCAACCTGAACGAAAGTTTGAAAAAATCCCTCAAATTTCTCTAAGGGATTTTCTCGAGTTCAAGTAATAAATATTGAATTTGAACGCTCGTGGTGACGCCATCTCAAATCTCTAATATCAAATGATGTATTATCAATATTGGGAATAAGAATCAACCCAACCCCCTCAATATTTCTACCTTTGAAATATTATTTTACGACTAAAAATATATTGATATGCTTACCAAACAAGAAATCGAATTTTTAGATACCTATGGTTATCTTGATTTAGGTCAATTATTGACTACGGAGAAAGTCAAACAAGTGAATTTGCGAATTGACGAATTGATGCAGTCAGAGGGAGAAAATGCAGGGGCAGAATTAGCAGAATCAAAATACATCCGCCATCCCAAAGAAGAAGGGGCGGATCGCTTGGCTAATTTGGTCAATAAGGGGCCCATTTTCGATGTTTTTTATACGCATCCGCGTGTGCTCGCGGGTATTGAAGCGGTTTTAGGTCAGGAATACAAATTATCCTCCCTTAATTATCGGGCTGCCAAACCCAATCAAGGTCTACAAAAACTTCATGTGGATTGGAAAAATACGGTCGTGAATGGCTCGTACAAAGTATGCAATAGTATTTGGCTTTTGGATGATTTTACAGACACAAATGGTTCTACCCGAATCGTCCCTAAATCTCATAAATTAAGCACCTTGCCCGATGAAGCGATGGCAGATCCTCTTGACAAACATCCTGACGAAATCCGGATTATAGCTCCCGCAGGGTCGGTGTTTATTTTCAACTCGCATGTTTGGCATGGTGGCACGACTAATCAGACAGACCAGGTGCGAAGGAGTATTCACAGTTATTTTTGCAACAGAGAGCAACCCCAACAGATTGACCAAAAGAAGTATATAACGGAAGAAACGTTACAGCGGATTGGTGAAAAAGGCAGGCATATTTTAGATGTTTAAGGCTTATCCACAGTATCAATTGTAAATTGATTAGGATAGGTGTAATTACTTCCGACTGCTGTACGGAACTACGCCTAGCTCAAAGCTGTCTATTCGACAGTTGCCAGTTTTTATTTAAAAATTTAGAAACGTAATTATATTTAATTGATTTCGAGAAGTACTATTGGCGGATTGGTTCATAATGCCAATTTCTGTTCTAATGTTTTTTGAAAATCTGTATCCAAGCCCGCCATAAAGTCTGTTTCTGTCGAAAAATGTTTGTTCTGTATTCATAAAAATCTCATTATATGCGGACAGATAAAGCGTTTTGTCTGTGATTTGTTTTTTGTTTAAAGCCACGTTAAGGGCAAGAAAATATCTTAGCCTAAGTTTGAAGTCATCTTCAATAAATCGTTGCTCAAATCTGTAGCGGTGTTGCAGAGCAAAGCGTCCAAACGTTTGCCGGGTAATGAATTGCTGATAAATTCGGTGTTCGTTAAAACTGGTTTTTTCATCCGTTTTCCCGATATAGGGTTCACTATATACAAAACCATATCCTAGAAGAATATTATTGTTGTTTTCCGAAAGGTTATACCCTAAACCCGTTCTCAAGAGTAGCTGCTCAGTGTCGCCTATAAAATTGAAGTTACGATACTGTACTTCGTGATGCCAATTGAATTTGTGATTGATTTTCTTGTCCCCAAAATAAATCCACCAATTACCAAAATCAGTATTCTGCGCAAATAGCGAAATGGGTGCAAATAACAGTATAATTAGCAGTCTTTTCATTTTTGATTGTATTGTGCTCCACCAGTGGTTTGTGTCCTCAAAGATCAAACTTATGAGGATTATTCTATTCTGCGAGTCACAGACTGGGTAATTGGAGTGTAAGCAGGATTGATGGTAAATGCTAGTGTCTGAGTCCCTAATGTCAGTATCAATATGATTTTGGTTTTATGGCGTAGTTACAAAATACACCTAGCGCTGTGCTATCAAATTTTGCTGTGCTTAGGAAAAATCTAATTCCCTAGTAATACTACGGTCATTTGTTTATTAAGACGTTCGTTGGTAAGACTGGGTGAAGCCTAGCTCAACTCCCATTCTACGCTCAGGGGGGGGCTGGTTTGTAACCAAATTTATCGTTTTTGGCCGGTTAAAGCTTGCTTAGTGGCGTATTTTGCAAAAGGTTCAAATAAGAATTAATATAGGTATGTACGATAACTTAGCCGGTCACCGATGTTACGTAAAATGAATTAGAATTTTCATCCCAATTAATACCGTTAGGCATTACCGATCTTTTAGCCAGCCATTTCAATGGCTGGATGAATGGCGAAGTGGCATATTGTAAAATGTCTTTAGGTATGACCGATATTGGTTAAATTAGTTTGAATAATATATATGATCTATTATGCCAAATACCTATTCAAAGATGTATTGTCAGGCAGTTTTTGCCGTCAAATACAGAAAAGCAGTTATTCAGGATATTTTTAAAAGTGAGTTGTATGGAGTGATAGGAAATCTTATCAATGAGACAGGTGCAAAGACTTTAATAGTTAACGGTCATTTTGACCATGTTCATTGCCTGTTCCAATTCTATCCGAAACTAGCTGTCTCTGAAATAATGAAAAGCACCAAATCCAAATCATCCAAGTGGTTAAATGAATCAAAGCTACTTGAGCATCGGTTCGAATGGCAAGCCGCGTTTGGCTCCTTTACTTACAGTGAAAGGGAGATGCCAAATATTTTTGACTATGTGAAAAATCAGGAAATTCATCACCAAAAAATGAGCTTTAGAGAGGAATACCTCATGATGCTAAAAGCCCATAATGTAGATTTTTTGCCGGAATACCTTTTTAAAGAGTTGGAATAGATATCGGCCGTCCCTATGGGACTTTGCCATATTATATTGCAACTCAGAGATCCAGAGGTTGAAACCTCTGGCAAGAAGATGGGTCGTCCCTATGGGTCTGGTAAGGAATAGGTCTGGAATTAAATGTTGTTAGATATGAACGATATATTAGCCAGCAATTTGATTATCACGAAGATGAATGAGGATGTCCATTTCAATTAATGCCGTTAGGTATGACCGATCATCTAGCCAGCCATTTCAATGGCTGGTAAAATGATAATAGAATAGTTTACAAATGCCTTTAGGCATGGCCGATATTGGTCAAAGACAATCCAATTTTAGATGAATATCTGATGTGGTGCAGAATTGATATCGTCCGTCCCTATGGGACTTTGCCAGATCATATTGCCATTCAGAAATCCAGAGGTTGAAACCTCTGGCTATAAGATGGGTCGTCCCTATGGGACTGATAAGGAATAGTTCCGGTAATAGTGCCTTTAGGTATATCTACGATAACTTAGCCAGCCATGGTTGGTGAGTGGAGTCGAACCATGAATATGGTAGAAATGAATGAATTTTCCATTCCAATTAATGCCGTAGGCATGGCCGATCATCTAGCCAGCCATTTCAATGGCTGGATGAATAGGTATGAGGTTTTCATAATAATGCCGTAGGCATGGCCGATATTGGTTAAAGTCAACCAGCGATAGGTTGAATTTTTTGCAATGAAAACCATGTACGGTGTTGAATTAATATCGTCCGTCCCTATGGGACTTTGCCATATTATATTGCAACTCAGAGATCCAGAGGTTGAAACCTCTGGCAAGAAGATGGGTCGTCCCTATGGGACTGGCAAGGAATAGGTCTGGAATTAAATGCTATTAAATATGAATGATATATTAGCCAGCAATTTGAACATCAGTAATATGAATGAGGGTTTACGTTCAAATCAATGCCGTAGGCATGACCGATTGGCTAGCCAGCCATTTCAATGGCTGGTCTAAAGGAATGAGATTTTTATAAAATGCCGTAGGCATGGCCGATATCTATAGGAGCATGAGATTTCCTCGCTTCTTGCTGCCTTGTCAGCTGACAAACTCTCAATTACTTATCCCGACACATTTTGTCTGGATTTATCAGGCAATACCTCGAATTCCTTGCTGGTATCCTCCCGAATGAATAAATTAGTCTAAACACTTTGGGCAGATTTTACTAATTTCCCTTTTTAATACTTCAGACTATGAACGAAAAAATCCACCACGGCCGGAATATCAAGCGTTTTCGTGAGATGATGGGCATCAAGCAGGAGTCACTTGCCTACGAACTCGGGCCTGACTGGTCATAGAAGAAAATCAGCTTGCTGGAGCAAAAGGAAGAAGTGGAGGAGGAACTATTACGTCAGGTGGCTGAGATTTTAAAAGTTCCGGCGGAAGCGATTAAGAATTTCGATGAAGAAAAGGCGATAAATATCATTTCTAACTCCTTTGAAAATTGCAACCAACCTGCCTCTATTTTCTATAATTCTTCCATCAATCCGGTGGATCAAATAATTAAAATCCACGAAGAAAAAATCACCCTTTACGAGCGGATGCTAAAGGAAAAGGATGAAATGATGGCGAGATTGGAGAAGTTGCTGAATAAGTAAAATTTTTAGGCTAATCCATAACAGCCTTTCTGGACTATAGAGAATTACAAATTCTATTGAATATGAAAGTATAGTTGCAAACTACGCATTGACGAAAGATCTGACTACACCCAGACGGGGCTATTGTAGCTCGTTTTTGGCATCTCTAAAATTTATTATAAAATTACTTATTAAGTAATGTAACATATAAGCAGTAATCCAGATAGTAAGCCAAAATGATATTTTTCCTAATGTGTCTGAATAATAGTTTGTCCAAATTGTTTTCAACATGTAGAATTCAAAGTAAAATGGAAGGAAAATTAAAGATAATAAAGGGAGTACTAGTATAACACCTAAGCAACTGTTTATTACGCCTGTCTTTTCCATGCTGAATTTTAACAATTCTGTTGAATAGGAAAATGGAAGTAAAATTCTTGTAAATATATTGTTGTTTTCATTTTCAAACTCTTTAGGGTTAATGTCTTGCACATAGTTTGCTAAAAATATTAACTTTACGATTTTGAATAATTCTGCTTTTTGTGATGAGATTACAATTATTTGAAGTAAAAGAAAAGCGAATAGAACGGGTATTATTTTTAGTAGAATAGAGATGTCTGATATTGTAGCCGGTCCAACTTGTATTGAAGATATAGTAGTTCCTGAAGCAATGAAGTATAAAAATGTAATAATGATAATATACAATGAGGTCTTATCAATTCTCGTGTTAAGATCTTTCAATTTATCATAGCATTTGTCGTAATAGTCGAGCAGCCTTTCATTTTGATTATCACTAATGAATTTAATCACATCATTTCTGTTCATTATTTAGTTGGGGTTCATGTTTTAATTATTTAGGAAGGGTGCTCATGATCTATTGAAAATTGATCAAAATATCAAAGCGTAGTTAAAAACTACGCTCAGAAGGGACTGTAACTAAGGTTGTCTGAGAGGTGCATCGTGGGCTTGTGGCTCACTGCCGTCTACTTGATTATCCATTGTATTTTATTCTTTACTTCCGATTATTATTGTTCTGCTAATTTGTAATACTAATTCTATCTCCATTCTTAAAATCTCCATATTCTTTGTTGTTGGTACAAAAGGTATTGCTTTTGACTCGTCAAAGTCAGGGTTCGAATGCACTATTGAACACCTAACTGAGTAAATTCTTTTAGTTAAATCACCAAAAAAATTGGGATCGATACTGAAATCAATTTTCGGAAGTTTTAAAGGTTTAGAGCAATCTATAATCATTTCTTGTTCGAAATGGTCAATAATACCAAGGCTTCTAAGTTGTTCTCCGAGTTCTTCCCTTGTAATGAATTGTCTTAAAACTCTTTCAACTTTGATTTTGTCAGATGTATATCTATCGCTTTCCTTCTTAAAGAAGTTAATGGCTTGATTAACATACTGATTTGTTTTAGTATGGAAATCCGGTTTAAGCAATAACTTTTTCAAATAGTCTGAAACAACATAGTACGCACTTTTATCTGAGAAATACTCAATAATATGATAATAGCAAATGAATTTAAAAGGTAAATAATCTACTTTTTCTCCTATGTGGAAATACTCGATAAGTTCTGGTATATATTTTTTGTAGACTAGATTTATTTGGTCTGTGGGTAATTCACTGAATTGGTCATTTCTTCTAAAATATCTTCGAGTTAGGCTGTCAATGTTTATTGTTTCAAACCCAATTCCGTATGTATACTCTATGTCAAAAAGAACAGAATTGAGAATATTTCTCGTGTCATTTTCAATTCCTTCTCCTGTTATTTTGTCAAAATTTTCAACTTGAATTATTAGTGGAGCCCTTCTAGTCGAATATCGCCTAGCACCTCTTAAGATTTGGCTGTACTTAGAAATTAAATCTGTTGGAGTAGCGTATTTTATTGAAATATCGAGTTCATTTTTGAAATAGTTTATTTTAATTCGGATTATGTCTTTTCCTTCTTCGTCTCTATCAATTCCACGTAAACTTCGATAGGATACATTTGAAAGTGCAACTTGTATTGTAGAATCTGCATAAGTTCCGATAAAATCGCTAAACAGATAAGGAGATTTGTCGATTAATTCTTCGAGGATATCAACATCCGCTTCTTCACGAATTAAAAAGTCAATTGTTTCATTCTCTTTAAGTCCGTGAACAAGATAAAAAATTCTTGCCTCTTCATCCGGATATATGACTTTTCTTTCCTCAATGTTTAAGGATTTTTCTTTTTTAAGTTTTTCAATTCGTTCTTTCATTTTGTTCATATTACTGCCAACTTATTATTGTCACCAACTAGTGACGTAATTATCAGTGGTTTTACTTGAGTTCTGACTCAAAAGTTCCTGAATATTTGGAAAGTCTGTCCCACTTTCCATTTGGTTAAAATTCGTCTTCATCAGCTTTAGTTGGAAAGTATTTCAAAATAGTAAAAGCAAGGTTTAAAAAAAAATCCCTCAGATTGCTCCAAGGGATTTTAATGTGTTCGAAGATCTTAATTTTTCAATCAGATTAATTTCGAATGAAGAATGATGAACGTCGAATAATGAAATTTAAGAAGTGTGAGTCTCAACCCACTTCCTAGCATTCACAAAAGCCTCCATCCATGGCGTGAAGTCATCGTTTCTATCAACTGGATAGTGTGCCCAGTTCCAAGGCTTCAAGCTTCGTTCGATATGTGGCATAATAGCTAAGTGACGTCCGTCAGCAGATGCGATACCTGCGGTAGCATGATCGGAACCGTTTGGATTGCCTGGGTAAGCTTCGTAGCTGTATTTCATCGCGAAGTTGTAGTCGCTTTCTGCCTGTGGAAGGTGGAATTTACCTTCTCCATGCGCTACCCATACGCCTAGTCGTTGACCGCTAAGCGACCCTAGCATCACAGATTCGTTTTGTGGAATAGTTACATTCACGAAAGTAGATTCAAACTTATGCGAGGCATTGTGTAGCATCTTTGGTTTGTCTGCATGATCAGGAGTGACCAAGCCAAGTTCTACCATCAGTTGGCAACCGTTACATACACCTAAACTCAAGGTATCTGGTCTTGCGTAGAAGTTGTCCAGTGCTTGCTTAGCCTTATGATTGTACAGGAATGCACCTGCCCAGCCTTTGGCCGAACCTAGTACATCGGAATTGGAGAATCCACCTACGAAGACGATCATCTGCACATCTTCCAGGTTTTCACGACCTGCGATCAGATCGGTCATGTGGATATCCTTCACTTCGAATCCTGCCAACCAAAGGGAATAAGCCATCTCACGATCGCCATTCACCCCTTTTTCACGGATGATCGCTGCTTTCGCCTTGCCCTTCTCAGTTCTGAATGGATCAAGTCCCGCAGCAGCAAAGTCGCCTTTCCATCCGGCTGCAAATTCAAAAGACAGCGGTTGATTTTTATAGTTGTCAAAGCGGTCTTTAGCTAGTTTCTCTCCGCTTTGCTTTTTGTCCAACAAGTAAGAAGATCTGAACCAAACATCGCGTAGTTCCTCGATGTCAAGCGTGAGGTCTTTTCCTGCAAATTCAATATTTCCGGAATCAGTGACTTTCGCCAGTTCCACATAATCTACATCTGCTTCTACCAATAAGGCTTCCACCGCATGAGTGTCTTCAACTTGAATTAAGATTCCTGGATTTTCGGCAAATAAAGCTTTCACTAGATCCGCTTCATGCAAGCGATCCAGCTTCACTTTCAACCCAATATTCTGCACTGGGAAACACATTTCCAAAAGTGCTGTGACCAAACCACCTGAAGAGATATCATGCCCTGCAAGAATCCACGTTTGATCGATTAGATCCTGAATAGCTGTAAATGCCTGAGCAAAATAAAGCGGATTTTTAATGTCTGGCGTTTCTGTTCCTACTTTGTTCAGCGCTTGATAGAAGCTGGAGCCAGCCAGTTTGAATTCGTCTTTCGAAAAGTCTATGTATAGAATTCTACTTCCCATGATTGGTTTCAGGGCAGTTTTCACGGTTTTCTTCACATCTGAGCATTCTCCCACGGTGGAGATAATCACCGTTCCCGGAGAGTAAACAGTTTTGCCGTCAGGATATTTCTGCGTCATGGATAGGGAGTCTTTTCCTGTAGGAATATTCACACCCAAATCAATGGCAAATTCAGAAACAGCTTCGACGGCTCTATATAATCTGTCGTTTTCACCTTCGTTTTTGGCAGGCCACATCCAGTTGGCAGAAAGGGAAATGCCCTGCAAGCCGTCCTGAATATGTGCGAAAATCAAGTTGGTCATCGCCTCTGCAATCGCCAATCGGCTTCCTGCCTCAGGATCCGCCAAAGCTGCCACCGGTGCATGGCCGATGGAAGTTGCGATGCCTTTGTTGCCGGTGAAGTCCAAAGCCATCACGGCCACGTCATTTAGCGGAAGTTGGATCTCGCCGACAGTCTGCTGTGTTGCCACACGACCAGTCACCGATCTATCGACCTTATTGGTCAACCAGTCTTTACAAGCCACAGCTTCCAGTTGCAATACCTCGCGGATATATCCTTGGATCAGATCTGCTTCATAGGTTGCTTCCGCAAAAGATGCGTTGGTAGTTTTGTCTTCTAAAATGGTCTTTGGCGAAGAGCCGAACATGTAGCTCAAGTTCCAGTCCACCGGTTTTTCACCGGTTTTGCCATTTTCAAACTTGAAATGCATATCTCCAGTCGTCTCACCTACCACATAGAATGGAGCACGCTCCCGGTCGGAGACCTGATGTAGGGTGTCCACGTTCTCTTTGCCAATCACCAACCCCATTCGCTCTTGAGATTCGTTTCCGATGATTTCCTTGGCGGAAAGTGTATGATCTCCCACCGGCAATTTGTCGATGTGGATCGTTCCACCGGCATTTTCTACCAATTCAGATAGGCAGTTTAAATGTCCGCCAGCTCCGTGATCGTGGATGGAAATGATCGGGTTGTTTTCGCTCTCAGCCATGGCTCGGATCACATTGGATACACGCTTTTGCATCTCCGGGTTGGAGCGCTGTATGGCATTAAGCTCAATTGCATTGGAAAGTTCTCCGGTGTTCAAAGACGAAACCGCCGAACCGCCCATACCGATTCTATAATTGTCACCGCCCATGATCACGATCTGATCACCGGCTTTTGGCTCGTTTTTCTTAGTGTATTTGGCATTGGTGAATCCCACACCACCTGCCAACATGATTACTTTGTCAAATCCGTGATGCTTACCATCTTCCTCATGCTCAAAAGTCAACAATGATCCACAGATCAAGGGTTGACCGAATTTATTCCCAAAGTCAGAAGCTCCGTTGGAAGCTTTTATCAGGATATCCATAGGTGTTTGGTACAGCCATGGACGCTCAGCAAGCTTGCTTTCCCAGCTTCTTCCTTTCTCGGATCTAGGATAAGAAGTCATGTAAACAGCCGTTCCTGCTAGAGGAATGGATGCCGTACCGCCAGCGAGACGGTCTCTGATTTCTCCTCCCGCTCCGGTAGCAGCGCCGTTGAAAGGCTCCACGGTAGTTGGGAAGTTATGTGTTTCAGCTTTTAGGGAAATGACCGTATCGATCTCTCGGGTTTCGAAGAAGTCGGCTTGGTGCTGAGTTTTCGGTGCGAATTGTTGGGTTTTTGGTCCTCCTACGAAGGCTACATTATCTTTGTAAGCTGAAGCGATACGGTTAGGATGTATTTTGGAAGTTTCTTTGATGAGTTGAAAAAGAGTTTGAGGCTTTTCTACTCCGTCAATAATAAATGTACCGTTGAAAATCTTGTGTCGGCAGTGCTCTGAGTTCACTTGGGAAAACCCAAAAACTTCTGAATCCGTTAATGGGCGCTCTAATTGCTTAGAAACATTATCCAGGTAATCGACTTCTTCTTGGCTAAGTGCCAATCCGTTCTCCTTATTATATGCAGCGATATCGCTTACGGCTACGATTGCTTCCGGCTGTAGGTGTATATCAAAAATATCCTGATCCAATTCATCAAACTTATGCTGAAGCATAGGATCAATGCTGTCTCCTTCATTCAGGGGGAAGAACTCTTCTATTCGGATTACGCCAGGGATGCCCATGTTTGCAGCGATTTCCACTGCGTTGGTTGACCATGGGGTAATCATTTCCTTGCGAGGTCCTGAGTATTTCCTGTTAAGTGATGGGCTGCTGATAGCTGTAGCTCCGCCAAAAAGCCAAGTCAGCTTTTCTAAGTTTTCGGATGCGAAAGGTTGTGGGGATTGTACAGCGTAAACGGTTTTGAGAGGGGATTCAAAGAAGAAAATCATGTCCTTTGGCTGGTAAGATGCAAAGATAAGCATTTGGGGGGGAGTTTGAAAAGTAAGTGATCAGTTTTGAATGATCACTACGCGTCATTGAAGAAGAGAGGAATAGCTTGCCTCACGCCAGTGATCAAATGACGAGATTGCGTCGGTCATTTTTCCCTCACAAAGACGCTGTTGCTTGGTCATGAGACTTAAACCATGAGTTGTGATTAAAATTCTTGGCTCTTGGCTCTCGGCTCTTGAATCTAATATCTAAATACTTGATTCAAGCTTTTTACAACTAATAATCATCCAGTGTTAAATTTTAAAAAGATAACCAACTGTTCAAAATCGCGCGCTTTTCTATGTTATTTTTTTATTAACGCCGAAGAATGTTCGTTTTTGATACAACGGAAACTTTTGATTTACCTAAAGTTTCCGTAGTATTGTGATCCAAAATACAATTTGATCAGCGTAAATGAGAGAAAAGATTTTATTGATAGCCAGTGAGCAGTTTAGCCAGTATGGTGTGAGGACGATCACCATGGAGGATATTGCTCGCTTGGCTGGGATTTCTAAAAAGACCATTTATCAAGAATTCAAGGACAAGAAAGAACTAGTCAAAGAGGCATTTTCTATGGCTTTGAGAGAAGATCAGGATAGTCTCGACAAAATAATGGAGGGAGAAGACGGCGTCATTGAGCATTTGGTACACACTTCCAAAATGGTTCGGGAGCGCTTATCTGCCCTAAACCCCATGGCTTTACTTGAGATTCAAAAGTACTTTCCGGAGGTTTGGGAAATGTTTAATGACTTCAAGGAAAAAATTATTGTGACAGATCTTGTCAATGTCATAGAGAAAGGCAAGACACTTGGTTATTTTCGTCCGGAAATTAATGCGAAAATATTAGCTAAAATGCGAGTGGATCAAATCAGTGCGTCTATGAATCCATCTAACTATGATAGAAGGGATTTCAGTTTTTTAAGTCTTCACTTAGAGATGCTGGATCATTTCTTACATGGTATTTTTACCGAAAAAGGTAGGCAAGCTTATTTGCAAAAGCGTAATTCAACTTAAATTGCTCAGAATTTAGAATTCGCCTTATAGAATCAATTAACAATGAAAAGATCCTTTATTGAATTATATCATGTTTAGATCGAAGATTTATCTAGTAATGGTTATGGCCTTGAGTGTTTTCAGGCTGGAAGCGACTGCCCAAGAAGTGCTGCCGTTGGAGACGCTTCAGCTCAATCTCAAGGAGACCTTGGAGTACGCTTTAGAAAATAATGCTGACGCGAAGAATGCCAAGCTGGAGGTATTGGTTTCTCAGACTACAATAAAAGAGGAGACTGCAGCAGGCTTGCCCCAGATCAATGGATCTGTGGGCTTGAATTATAATCCATTGGTACAGGTTCTTTTTCTGCCAAATGAGCCCCCTTTTGGAGATCCCAGCAATCCTTCCGACGTAATTCCCGCTAGGTTCGGTGTGAACTACACAGCAAATGCAGGTGTGAATTTGACCCAGATGATCTTTGACGGTTCTTTCTTTGTAGGCCTGCGAGCCGCCAAGACATACAAAGCCTTGACTGAGTATGACAAGACCAAGGTGGAAAATGATGTTATCGAAAATGTAAAGAAGGCGTATTTCGGAGTCTTGGTAAATGCAGAACGTATCAAACTTGCACAGGCAAACCTGACTAGAATTGATTCACTTTTGGAAGAAACCAAAGCAATGAATGAGGCAGGATTTTTAGAGAAAATTGAAGTTTCCAGAATCCAAGTTCAGCGCAATAACACCTTTTCTCAATTGAGAAGAAGCATGACAGCCTATGATATTTCCAAGCAGCTCTTGAAGATTCAACTGGGACTACCTAGAAATTACGATATCGTACTTACCGAAACACTAGACGAGCTGAATCCTGAAGAAGAACTAGCGTCACTGCAGGCTATGGAAGGTTCTCATCGGGTGGAAATGGACCAGTTGGAAACTAATCTTGAGTTGACACAATTAGATCTCAAGTACAATACTTCGCAGTACATGCCCACGCTGGATCTAACTGCAAATTTCACACGATCAGGAGCTGGTAATTCTATGAATACCTTGTTCAAATCGACTAACTGGTTTAGCTCCTCCATGATCGGTGTGGCGATGAATATCCCGATTTTCGATGGCTTTTCTAAAAGTGCAAGAATCCAACGAAACAGAATTCAATTGCAGCAATTAGAAAATCAAAAATTCTATCTCGACCAGAATATCCAGTTGGAGATCTATCAAGCCAAGCAGAATTTGGCAAATGATCTGGAAGTACTGGCAGTTCAGCGGGAGAGCATGGCGCTGGCTCAGGAAGTTTATGCTATATCCAAAATCAAATATAATGAAGGCGTGGGCTCCAACTTGGAAGTAGTAGAGGCCGATGCTGCACTGATAGAATCAGAAATTAATTATTTAGGAGCCCTATATGACGGCTTGATTTCCAAGGTAGATTTGGAAAAAGCACTGGGGATTTTAAAGGAAGGAATCATTCAATAAACCTACATTTTGCACACATACGACCAGGGCTTATTTAACAACGACATTATTCACAAATCATGAAATCGAGCATGTCAGAGACGTCACACAGAGGGATGATTATCCGCTATGTGAGATTCTCCCGATCCGCGGCGGCGGACGGGACAGGCTATCTGACCAATAAAAATCAATTATAAACACATGAAATCGAGCACGACTGAAGCGTCACACAGAGGGATGATTATCCGCTATGAGAGATTCCATGTGACCAATAAAAATCAATTATAAACACATGAAAGCAACCTATAAATTTTTATCCCTAATTGCACTTGCCTTTCTCGCTAATTCCTGTGCTACAGAAGACGGAGTGGAGGCTAAAAAAGCTGAATTGGAAAAACTCAAAACCGAGTCAATCGAAATCACCAACGAGATTAAGGCACTAGAAGCTGAGTTGATCAGACTCGACCCTGAATTTGCGAAGCAAAATCATAAGTCTATTCTGATCACTACGGTTCAGGTGAAGAAGGGGAGATTTGAGCACTATGTAGAAGTGACAGGATCAGTTCTTTCTAAGAAAAATGTAAGCATTAGCGCGGAAACCTCGGGAAGAATCCTAGAAGTGCCAGCTTTAGAAGGCATGCGAGTGGGGAAGGGGCAGGTTTTGGCAAGAATTGATGCGGAATCTATTCAGAGATCAATCGAAGAGCTAGAGAATACAATGAATCTGGCAACTACCTTATTCGAAAAACAAGAGCGACTTTGGAAACAGCAGATCGGTACTGAAGTTCAGTATTTGGAAGCTAAAAGCAGAAAGGAAGGCTTGGAAAGAAATCTGGCAACAGCGAAAACTGAACTGTCGAAGGCCGTGATTCGTGCGCCTTTTTCAGGTACTATCGAAACGGTACAAGTACGTTTAGGAGAATTGGTGCAGCCTGGTGCAGTGATGTTTCAGTTTGTAGGGGATAGCGATTTGTTTATCGAAGCAGATATCTCTGAATCCTATGTGGGAGTGCTGGCGAAGGGAGACTCGGTAGATGTGAGCTTTCCTTCAATCGATAAGACTCTCCAGACTAAAGTATCCGCTGTAGGTGCGATCATCAATCCAAACAACAGGACTTTTAAGGTAGAGGTATATCTTCCCAATATACCGATGGTGAAGCCAAATATGATTTCTGTTCTGAAGATTCAGGATTATGAAAGCAATGAGGCAGTGACCGTGCCTAGCCATTTGATTCTTAGTGACAACAGAGGAGATTATATTTTTGTAGTGCAGGATGGACTAGCCAAGAAAAAATATGTGGAGAGAGGTAAGACCTTTGATAAGGAAACGGAAATCCTAAAAGGCCTCGACGGTAACGAAAAACTTGTGGACAAAGGCTTCCGTGAAGTGGGAGATAATTTCAACGTGAACATAGCTCAGCAGTAATAAGATGGCGGAAAAACAAAGACCAATAAAAACGCGCGAGTTTGGATTATCCAGCATGTCTGTGGATAATTCCACCTCAGTGGTGATCCTTACGCTGATAATTACCTTCTTGGGCTTAAGTGCATATCGCAATATGCCTAAAGAGAGTTTCCCTGAAATTGTCATCCCCACCGTATATGTTGGTACTCCTTATCCCGGCAACTCACCGGTAGATATGGAGAATCTGATTACCAGACCTATCGAAAAGGAACTGAAGTCTATCAATGACGTGAAGGACATCACCTCTACGTCAGTTCAGGATTTTTCTGCCATCGTGGTGGAATTCAATCCCGGTGTGGAGATATCCAAGGCGATTCAAGATGTAAAAGATGCAGTCGATAAATCCAAAAGTGAATTGCCTACAGATTTGGATCAGGAACCCAATGTGTTGGAGATTAATACCTCCGATTTCCCGATAATGAATGTGAATATCTCAGGGAATTATTCTGAGGCAGAGCTGAAGAAATTTGGAGAGTATCTAGAGGATGAAATCGAAAAACTGGCGGAAATATCTAAGGCAGATCTAGCGGGAACAGTAGAGCGAGAGATTCAAATCAATGCAGATCCCTATAAAATGGAGTCAGTTGGCGTAAGCTTTGGTGATATTGCGACTGCTATCCAAACGGAAAATGTAACTATTTCTGGAGGTAATATTCGTTCTGGAGATTTTCAGCGTACGTTACGTGTGGATGGTGAGTTTACTGACCCTATGGATATTTTGAATATCATCATCAAAACTGATAATCAGAAAATCGTATATCTCCGGGATGTAGCAGAAGTAAAGGATACCTATAAGGAGAGAAGTAGTTATGCCAGAAGTAAGAACCTTCCAGTAGTCACTATCAATGTGGTGAAGCGAAGTGGAGAAAACTTGCTGAATGCTGCCGATAAAATCAAAGAGATTATTGATAAAACTAAGGCAAATAGATTTCCTCCGGATCTGGAAATCAGTATCACCAATGATCAATCAAAAGCGACTAGGCTTCAGGTGAGTGACTTGGAAAACTCCATCATCTTCGGGGTAATCCTAGTAGTATTGGTATTGATGTTTTTCCTTGGATTTAGAAATGCGCTTTTCGTAGGTATTGCGATTCCACTTTCCATGTTTATTTCATTTTTGGTGCTGAATGCATTTGGGATCACGCTGAATCTTATGGTGCTTTTCTCGCTAATACTTGCGCTTGGCATGCTGGTGGACAACGGGATCGTGGTGGTAGAGAATATCTATCGATTGATGTCTGAGGGAAAGAGTGCTATTCAGGCAGCCAAGGAAGGTGTCGGCGAAGTGGCTTGGCCGATCATTACTTCTACGGCTACTACGTTGGCAGCATTCCTACCATTGGCTTTTTGGAAGGATACCGTAGGAGAGTTTATGAAATTCCTCCCTATTACGTTGATAATCGTACTTTCTTCATCACTCTTTGTAGCATTGGTAATCAATCCTGTATTGACTGCTCTATACATGAAAGTGGAGGATGTGAGTAAAGATAAACCAAAGCAAAGATCAATTATTGTGGCGGGCGTACTTCTCATTCTCTCCGCATTACTGTATCTGATAGGTTGGACTGCTTTTGGCTCCTTGATGCTGATTGCATGTGTGCTGACTGCGTTCAATGTATTTGTATTAAGAAAAGCCATACGCTGGTTCCAAACGGTGTTTCTGGTGAAACTTGAGAATAAATATGAATCAATTTTGGAGTATGCTTTGGTAGGGAAAAAACCATACGCATTCATAGGAGGAACCGTATTGCTCCTAGTACTGTCTTTGGCATTGCTATATGTGAGAGCCCCAAAGATTCTTTTCTTCCCGGACAATCAACCTCAGCTGGTTAATGTATTTATTGAATTCCCTATCGGCACCGACATAGAAGCGACAAACGAATTTGTGGATGGAATGGAAGACGAGCTGCTGATAGCTTTGGATGAATACAAAGATATCTTAGAGTCAGTCATTACCCAAGTAGGAGAGGGTACGGGGGATCCGCTGGAAGGGCCTAGTAATCAGCCTACTCCACACAAAGCTAAAATCACAATAGGATTTGTTGACTACATAGATAGACAGGGAATTAATACCAATGGGGCAATGGAAGAAATCCGTCAATTGGTAGGGAAATATCCAGGCGTTTTGATTACGGTAGATAAGCAGCGAAATGGCCCTCCTGTGGGCAAGGCAATCAACTTGGAATTTGCTGGCGAAGACTACGATCAGTTGATTGCGTTTGTCAATCAAACACGAGAATACCTAAATGACCAGAATGTTCCGGGTGTAGAGGAATTGAAATCTGATTTGTCTTTGGGTAATCCTGAAGTAATCTTAATTATTGATAGGGAAAAAGCAAGAAGATTTGGGCTTTCTACCTCAGAAATCGCAACAGACCTGCGTACGGCTCTTTTTGGTCTGGAAGTTTCCAAATATAAAGAAGGAGAGGATGATTACCCTATTCAGTTGAGACTGAAGGAAGGTTTCAGATACGATATCAATACCTTAGTCAATAAGAAAATTGGCTTTAGAGATAAGTTTGGAGACAAACGAGAAGTTCCCATCTCAGCAGTAGCGGATGTGAAATACGGCTCAACTTACGGTTCTGTGAAGAGAAAGGATCTAGAAAAAGCCATCACTATTTATTCCAATGTCCTTGATGGGTTCAATGCAACTGCTGTAAATGCACAGATCCAGACAGTTCTTCAAAACTATGAAGTGCCAGATGGCATCACAGTAAAATACACCGGAGAGCAAGAAGAGCAGCAGAAGTCTATGGATTTCTTAATGGGCGCATTGGGTATTGCTGTCTCTTTGATTTTCCTAATCATTGTAGCACAATTTAACTCAGTTACTACTCCATTCATTATTATGGCTTCTGTGGTTTTGAGTACTATTGGCGTTTTCTTGGGTCTTGTGATTTTCAATATGGATTTCGTAGTGATCATGACAGGTATAGGGATCATATCCCTTGCCGGAGTAGTGGTCAACAACGCAATCGTCTTGATTGATTATACCAATCTAGTTCGGGAGAGAAAAAGAGACGAGCTAGGAATGGGACCTAAGGATCACCTGCCGTTCCCATTAATGATAGCTAGTATAGTGGAGTCAGGAAAGACAAGACTACGCCCAGTATTGCTGACAGCCATCACTACCGTACTGGGATTGATACCCTTGGCTATAGGAATGAATATTAATTTCGGGACTTTACTGAGTTCTTTTGATCCCCAATTTTATGTGGGTGGAGATAATGCTGCGTTCTGGGGACCAATGGCTTGGACAGTAATATTTGGGCTAACCTTTGCGACTTTCCTTACGTTAGTCATCGTACCAGTCATGTATTTGTTGGCAGATAAACTCAATATGAGAATCAGCAAACTTAAATCTTGATTGGATTAAGGTTGGTGGTTTTTTTTGTTAAAACCTCCGGGACAATGTCTCGGAGGTTTTTTGCTTTTAACAGCTGGGTTTTTCTCTTTACAGCATGGAATTTGTAAATTCACCATCCCGAAATGATACGAGTAAAATGGAAGAATTAAAGTGGTTCGTGATGTACACATCTTCACGATCCGAAAAGAAAGTGGCTGATCGCTTGATAGAAAACGGCTTAGAAGTTTACTTACCGATGATAGAGGAACTTCGACAGTGGTCAGACAGAAAGAAGAAAGTAAAACGGGCTATGTTTAATGGCTATGTTTTTGTAAAAACTCGTCGCAATCAGCTTTGGGAATGCCTACAAGTACCTGGAGCTGTCAAGTTTGTACACTTTTCAGGACAACATGCCACTATTCGGGAAGAGGATCTTGATATCATCAAGCGTATAATCGAGACCGGTGTAGGGGTGGAGTCTGATGGATCGACTATAGACCCTGGTGAAAAAGTCAAGGTAATCGGCGGTCCGCTTCAGCACATGAGTGGAGAAGTTATTGAGAAAGGCAATCAGGATTATTTGTTGATCAGAATCCCAGGTATTTACCAGAATTTGCTGATCAATGTGCCTAGAAAATTTCTTGAGGTAGTCCCCTAAATTTTGTACTACTTGGATTTTGAGAAAAAATACCTTCTATACACGAGCTGCCCTTGGACTAGGTGATCTCCAAAGCGGTTGAAGCCGGCATTTCCATCGAGGTTATCGGTGAAAGTAGCAAGCATAGTTCCTTCCAATGCAATATCAGAAAACGCACCAAGTGTATAGCTGATTCCTCCTCTGATAGGTACATATCCCGTGGTGATTTTTTTCCGCTTTGGAATTTCATCTTTATTGAAAGAGCTGGTTTGCTCAGTACTGGCATGCATCACACCTAAGCCTAATCCACCGTAAAAGTTAAATATGCTTCTGTTCATGTGATTTCCAAAAGGGATGAGATACATGCTAGGCATCAAATCAAAATAGAAAACCGAGCCTTTTGCTGTAAATGTGGAGTTATTTTCCGACCAATAATTAGTGACAGCAGCACTGGGGGATCCTCCACTGGATATCCATTGCGCTCCACTTGTAGCTCTTAGTTCTACTCGGTCTGATAGTCGTTTGGTCAAAGAGGCAGAAACTGATGGTTTAATTTCAAAATTAAGTGATCTATATTGTCCTCCATTGTCAAGATATGCAAATGAAGGGCCTATACCGATGCTGATGATATTGTCTCTGGATTGTTTCTCTTTAAAAAAGCTTTGGGCGGACAGATTTATGCTTGCACAAAGGAAGAAAACTAGTGAGGAGAGTTTGAAAATTTTTGACATAACTTCGAGTCCTGAATAAGTGAAGACTTGATTGCAAATTTGGCAACAAATATGCCAATACGCTGCATGGATTTAAATTTAGAACTGAGCGATGCGAAAATTAGTATAGTCAAGACTAAAAATCAGGCTCCGTCAAACGCCTTTTTGATATCTTCCTCGGTGGTCTTTAACTTCCTTCGGCATGATTTTACTAGCTCTGCAGCTTCCTTGACCAATTCAGAAAGCTCATCCACACTTTTCTTTCCTTCCTCTAGTTCTGCTAGGATTGTCTCCAAGCGAAGCATGGCTTCATTGTACTTTAATTCGCTCATTTTTCCTCAATTTGTGTAATTGTGCTACTGATTATTTGCTTGGAAGTATGGGTTTGTAGTACATCTCCAAGTTGGATTTTTGCTGTATTGATAGGGTTACCGCTGATTTCAGTTCGGGTATAGCCTCTGGCTAAAATTACCTCGGGATTCAATTGACGCAGCAGTAATTCCTTGGAGTCTAGGTTCTGTTTGTGTTGTTGCAAAAAGCCCTCTAATCCCCGGATTATGTTTTTTTCAAAAGCCAGAAGCGCGTTTTCTTGGATCTGTAGTATGTTTTTGCCCGAAATCCGAATCCGATTAGTAGAGAAATTCAATTTCTCAGCTTCAAGATTCAGACGGCTTTCAGAACTTGCTTTTACCTGATGGGCGATTTGATGAATTCTGGTTTGCTCTTCACTCAGTTTTTGACGAGTCGCCCGATCCACTCGTAGGATAGCTAAGCCTAAGTTTTCTTCAAATTCCCTGAAGCCTGAAAGTAGAAATTCAGCTACTGCTGTGGGAGTTTTGAGTCTGGAATGTGCTACCAAATCGGCTATACTTTCATCCCGCTCATGGCCGATTCCTGTGAGCACAGGCAAGGAGAAATTCGCGATTTGGGCGGCAAGCTTGTAGTCATCAAAGCAATCTAGATCTAACTGCGCCCCTCCTCCGCGTATCATTACCACTGCCTCAATCCCCAATTCTTCTTTCACAGATTCAATCTGTTCCAGACTTCTGCTCAAGGATGCCACGGCTTCATTGCCCTGCATCATCGATGTAAAGAGCTTGTGATATACTTGATATCCGTAGGTGTTATTTTTCAGTTGATTGATAAAATCACCATAGCCTGCAGCTGTAGGGCTGCTGATGATGGCGATTTTCTGAATGACTGCTGGAAGTAGGTGTCTGGCGTTAAGACGTAATAAACCTTCTTTGGTGAGCCTATCGATTGTTTCTTGCCGGACTCGTGCTCTTTCTCCCAATGAAAAAGAGGGGTCTATGTCTTTTACATTGATGCTCAGACCATAGATAGGATGGAAGTTGACGGCCACCTGGGCAAGTACTTTCATGCCGTTTTTGATGCTGGAGCCAGTGATAGATTCAAATCGCGCCGCCACACCTCTATAGGCAAATGACCAGAGATTTGCCTTTATCTTTGCCTGAACCTGATTCCCTTGCTTTTCTACCAGTTCAAAATAAGCATGTCCCTGAGGAGCCTGACGGAAATCCGCAATCTCACCGATCACCCAAATCACCGGATCCAATTCCGTCTCTAGGGCTTGTTGGATGAGCCGATTGAGTTCAGATATTGATCGGGCATTTTGCATACTTAATTCAGCTTTTGGAATTCCGCCTTGATCTTTTGGTTCAATCCTAGGCTTGCACGAAGCATGGGGAGTCTAACTTGATCGTCACAGATTCCCATGTGGCAAAGCAGATTTTTAATACCTACAGGATTGCTTTCTTCATACATAAGGTGATTCAATGGCAAAAGTGAGAAGGCTGCCTTCAGACTTTCCTCTTCTGAGCCATGGCATAAGGCCTTAAAAGTTGCTGGAATTGCATTTGCCATCACAGAAATAATTCCTGATCCGCCAATGCTGTATATTGCTTTGGTCATCAGATCATCACCAGAGACCAACAAGAAGTCTTTTGGCATTTTTGATGCTATTTGCATGCATTGCTCCAGATTTCCACTCGCCTCTTTCATTCCAATAATATTTGAATGCTCGGCAAGACTTAAGGTAGTTTCCGCTGAGATATTAGACATGGTTCTTCCTGGGATATTGTACAAAATCACAGGCACTGGACAGGCATCGGCAATCGCTTGATAGTGAGCTATAATCCCTGCTTGGGTAGGTTTATTATAATATGGGCTGACTGAAAGGATGGCTTTTATGCCAGTGAAGTCTGTGTTTGCGATATCACGAAGGACGGACATGGTATTATTACCACCCATACCATAGACTACAGGTACTCGGTCAGCATTATATTCTAGACAGGCGCTTAACACCTGTTTTTTCTCAGAAGTTGATAGCGTCACTGTCTCCCCAGTCGTACCCAAAACCACCAAATAATCCACTCCACCATTGATCACATGATTGACAAGGCGTTTTAGTCCTTCGAAATCAATGGAGTAATCATCGTGAAATGGCGTGACAAGGGCTACGCCGGTTCCTTTAAGTTGGTGCATGGTTATAAGGTTTGGGAGGCTAAAGATAATGGGATGAGAGGAATTGACATTCTGTTTTGGAAAAAAATGGGGTAAGATCCAGTGAACAGTTACAGTGAACAGTCACAGTTGGGGCCTTCCACTAACTGAGACTGAGACTGAAGACTGTAAATCCTAAACACCAATCATCCTCAAAAACTCTTCCTCAGAAATCATTGGAACGCCCAGTTTCTGGGCTTTCTCCTTTTTACTTGGCCCCATATCTTCTCCCTCAATGATGAAGTCAAGATTTTTGGAAACTGCAGAAATATACTGTCCACCATGTGCTATCACAGCATCCTTGATCTCATCTCTCTTGAAATGAATTAATTTCCCGCTGGCCAAAATCCGTTTGCCTTCTAGGGAATTGCCCAACTGCTTTGATTCACTTTCATCCACCTCGAATTTCAATCCGAAGCCTTTCAGTCTAGCGATGATCTCTTGGTTTTTTGGCTGCGCAAAAAAGTCATGAATGCTATAGACTAGTGTTTCGCCTACGCCATTAATATCCAGTAATTGTTCAGAAGTGGCAGCTTCGAGTTTTTCAATTGTTCCAAAATGTCTGGCTAGCAATTGAGCTGTGTTCTCTCCAATATTTCTAATTCCCAAAGCGAAAAGCACTTTCTCGAAAGGCTGATTTTTTGAGGCTGCAATTCCTTCCATCATGTTTTTAATCACGCCGTCTTGAAATGTATTTGCTTTGAGTTTTTTGATGCGCTCAGTCAATTCCTGATTGAGATCAAGATTAAGTTTCAGAAGAATTCCATGCACCGTCCCTTCCTTTTTGCTGACTTCAAGCACCTGCTGGAAATCTACTTTTCTACTAAGGAAAAGATCCAATACCACAGCTACAGGTACGTAGTCTTCCAGTTTGGGTAGGTTGTGATCTTTAAGGTTCGAAATTAGGAAATCGATCATACCAGTATTGGAGGGGACTTTTTTCTTCCATTTTCTGATATGCTCCTGAAATGCTTTGAGCACTTGGGCTAATGGTAATTCAGTGTTTTCAGCTAGGAAATCATGAACTTGTTTAAATGTTAGCCCTTCAGTTAATGCAAAAAGTGCCTTTTCCAAGGTGATATAAAGCAGGCCATCCCCTTCAGTTTCATACTGGTCTTGCGACATTTCCAAGCCCAAAAGTTGATCCTTCCTCGCCTCCAATTCATAAATACCCGCTGGATTGGAGATAAAACCTTGATCAATCAGTGCTCTGATGCGCTCAGTTCCCATGGAGTCTATATCCATGGCTCGCTTATGTACAAAATGCTCGATTCTCCCCAAAACCTGAGGCGGGCAGGATTCTGCATTGGGACAATAGTGTTTGGCTTCGCTTTCTTTTCGTTCAAGCACTGATCCGCATTCCGGGCAGTGCGTGATATAGTCAATAGGTTTGGTATCTGAGCTTCTCCTTTCGGGATTTACTGCCGTGATCTTCGGGATGATTTCCCCGCCCTTTTCCACAAAAACAAAATCACCTTCGTGCAGATCCAGACGCTCAATCTCATTGGCATTGTGTAGGGAAGCCCGCTTCACGGTCGTACCAGCCAAGCTCACTGGAGAAAGGTTAGCCACAGGCGTGATCGCTCCGGTTCTTCCTACTTGATATGTGACAGATAATAATTCAGTCTCAGCACTTTCTGCTTTGTATTTGTATGCAATTGCCCAGCGGGGATTTTTTGCGGTAAAGCCCAGCTCCTCACGCTGATCGTAATTATTGACTTTCAAAACTACTCCATCGGTATCTACAGGAAGTGAAAAACGCTTTTCTTTCCAGTCTTCTATGTATTGGATTACCTGCTGTATATTTTCTGCTTTTCTATAGGTTTGGGAGACATTGAATCCCCATTTTTCTATCAATGAGATAGTCTCAGAATGCGTGTTTACACTGAGTTCATCGCCTAGCAACTGGTAGAAATAGCAATTCAATCTTCGCTTGGCGACGACAGAAGAGTCTTGCATCTTCAGTGTCCCGGAAGCTGCATTTCTGGGATTGGCGAGCAGCGCATCTCCTGCTTCTTCGCGTGCGGCATTGATTTTTAAGAATTCTTTCAAAGGCAAAAATATCTCTCCGCGTACTTCGAATTTGGCTGGAATTCCATTGCCTTTAATGTATAAAGGAATATTGCGGATCGTACGCACATTGGCCGTGACATCATCTCCTCGGGTTCCGTCTCCACGGGTGACAGCCCTAACCAATTTCCCGTTTTCATAGACCAGACTGATGGCCACGCCATCGAATTTCATTTCACAGAAATATTCGTAATTCGTATGCCCAAGACCTTTTGCGACACGCTCATCAAAGGCGATAAGCTCTTCCACAGAATAGGTATTGCCCAAAGAAAGCATGCGGGTCTCGTGCTCCACAGTCTGGAATTCCTTGGTGATCGTCCCGCCCACACGCTGACTTGGACTATCAGGATCAAGCAAATCAGGAAATGCCGTTTCCAATCGGATCAGTTCCTCCAACAATTGATCGAACTCATAGTCAGAGACTTCGGGATTGCTTTCCTGATAATACAGGTTGTTGTGGTGGTTGATTTCCTGGCTCAGTTGGGCAATTCGCTTTTCGGCTTCCTGTGGGTTCATGATTTTGTAGAAAAATTGGGGTATGTAAAAATAATAGATACTTACCGCAAAGTCGCAGAGGTCGCTAAGAAAGGCGTGGAGGGATTGCGGTGGAGGTGTTGGCGTATTCTGCACATAGCATTTTTTCTTATCAAATCAGCTCAAATTGAAACCTGATATTAAAGATGTTTAAGATTACTATTTATTAAAGCTATCTCCCAAATGATTTTTATTTATTCCAACTCATGATTTTTTCCAATTGATTCTTTGAGTCAAAATACTTTGTCAATTCCGCTCCTTTAGGTTTGATTTTTTCTAAGAATTCGTTAAGTGATTTAATTCCCTTAATTGGAAATGCTATTTTCAAAAAGTCTGGGATTGGGATTTCACTGATTTCTATTAAGGTTAAAAAAGATAAGTTGAAAAGTTCGTTGTCTTTTAACACTTCAAGGTTGTCGTCAACTAAGGAAGCATGACCATACCCGATTTCAAATGGAACCCATTGAGATTTGATAGTTTTTTCGGAAAGTACAACAATCATATGTGTACTAAACCGAACTCCATCTTTAATGTGTTGGGTAATCTTGATTGGATCATTTTGAGCAGATGCATATTGTAGTTCTTGGTCATATATGTCCAAATAATAATCAATTCCTGCTTCTTCTAGATACTTTCCAATTTCCAAACAGGCCTCTTTATCTTCATTTTTATGACTTAGGAAGATACAAACCTGATTTCCTTTTCTCCATTTAGAATTATTGATGCTATCTCCAGTTTTAAATACTTTTTGTATTACATCTTTGATTTTAAATTGTGCACTGGCTCGATTAATTCCTTTTTCCATACTTAAAAGTAATAATTCTTTTAGTTGTTTATTAACCGTAGTATGTCACTCTTCTCTTCACGAGTTTGTGGTTTGTTGACTTAAAGATTGGATTATGTGAAATGATGTAAATGTTATGAATATGCTCGAACTTCCTCCAAATCCCACAAATATTTGAGGTAATAAAAAAAAATCAAAACGCTTCGCCGTTGCGTCGCCGCGAGATAGATATTTAACCTGAAACGGGATTCACTTGTAGCTGCCCCCCTATTGCTTTGAGAACTTTCATTACGGTTGCAAATTGGGGTTTAGCACCGTCTGAAAGTGCTTTGTACAAACTTGGTCTACTAAGCCCGGTTTCTTCTGAGATTTTTGTCATTCCTATTGCTTTGGCCACGTGGCCGATGGCATTGATGACATCTGTTTCATTCCCATCTTCCAAGACAGTATTCAGGTACTCTGCAATCATTTCCTTACTGTCTAAATAATCTGCGATGTCAAATTTTGAAGCTTTCATAGTGCTATTCTTTTAATTTATCCCAAATTTCTATTGCTTTCTGTATATCTCTTTGTTGAGTAGACTTATCTCCGCCAATTAGCAGCACGATTATTCTACCGTCCTTTTCCTTAAAGTAAACTCGATATCCTTTTGCGAAATTTATTCGCATTTCACTGATTCCATCTCCTACAGGTTTGCAATCTCCAAAGTGTCCATCAGTTTCCAGTTTCTGAATCCGAAATAGGATTTTGGTCTTGGCTTTTAGATCTTTCAACTTCCTCAGCCATTTATCAAATTCAATGGTTTTTTCAATGAAGAACATAATTGGTGTATCTACTTGGATACAAATATAGATAAATTTTTACTGCGATTTTTTTGCTTATCAAGGTTAAGCCCGGCTAGTTATCTCAATAGGAAATATTTCTTATGTAATAAAAATTGAGTTTAAGGTTAAAACCTTCGAGATTCAAAACCTCAAAGGTTAGCAGTACGTTGCGACGTTCCGCCGCTGCGAGAACTATTTTCATTGTATATCCTCCTATTATTTTAAACCTTTGTTTTCCCCATTTCCCTAAATTTCTATGAGCAAAAAAGCGAGTGCTGAAAGCAAGATTCTGGATGCTGCCTACAAACTTTTTCTGGAGAAAGGCTACCGTCATACCACCATGGATGATATCGCCCAAATGCTTGGCATGAGCAAAAAGACACTTTACAAATATTACCCAGGCAAACTGGAATTGCTTGCGGCTTCTTTTGAAGTGACTAAAACCAAGCTTACAGCTAAAGTTGAGGCTGTCTTAGAGAACCAGTATATTTCTTTTCCCCTCAAATTGAAGTCAACCCTGACCGTAATGGCTTCCCTGCTGGGACCGATCAATCCTGAGCTTTTTGAAGACCTCAGGGAATATGCTCCCGAAATCTGGGAAGATCTGGAGCTGTATATCAATGAGTCTGCCTACACACGTTTTAAGAAATTGCTGGAGCAGGGGATAAGTGAGGGTTTAGTCAAGCCATCCGTCAATATCAATTTGGTGGTTATGCTTTATGCCACCGCAGTACAATCACTTATAGATCCTAAATTCACCAGGCAGTTTCCAGAGCCCATACAGAAGGGAATGAAGATTTCACCCGCCGATATCTACGATCAGTCGATCACTATTATATACAATGGAATTTTGACAGAGGAGGCACGCAATGAATTTGCGAATGGCTAACCCCCGCTTCAGCTGTTTTCCCTATCTTTGCAGTCAATATTGAACGTATTTCAGTAGAAAATCACTTTTCAAAAATCCGAATAGCTCCACTCATATGAGTCATAAAAATTTTAATAGATATACAGTCACTTCCGCCCTTCCCTATACCAACGGGCCGCTTCATATTGGTCACTTGGCCGGATGCTACATTCCCTCAGATATATATGTCCGCTATTTGCGAAGCCTCGGGAAAGACGTAATCTACATCTGTGGTAGCGATGAGCATGGGGTAGCGATTACTATCAAAGCAAAGAAGGAAGGAAAGACTCCTCAGGAAGTGGTGGATCAATATCATGAAATGATGAAAGGAAGTTTCCAAGAATTTGGGATCAGCTTTGATCATTATTCCCGTACATCGGCGCCCATTCATCATGAGACTGCCCAAGGCCTTTTCATGGACCTGTATGAAAAAGGTGAGTTTCTAGAGCAAAGTACTGAGCAGTATTATGATGAGGAAGCAAATCAATTTTTAGCGGATAGATATATAGAGGGAACCTGTCCTAAATGTGGCAACGAGCATGCCTATGGTGATCAATGTGAGAAATGCGGAAGCTCTCTTAGCCCTACAGAACTCATCAATCCCAAGTCAAAACTGAGCGGAAGAACACCTGTTTTGAAAGAGACTAAGCATTGGTTTTTGGATTTGGCGAAATACCAGAATTTCCTAAAAAAATGGATTCTGGAGGATCATGCTGAAGATTGGAAAAACAATGTGCTTGGACAATGTCGCTCTTGGTTGGAAGCCGGTGAGGGATTGCAAGCTAGATCGATGACCCGGGATTTGGATTGGGGAATAAAAGTGCCTTTACAGGATGCTGAGGGTAAAGTTCTTTATGTCTGGTTTGATGCGCCGATTGGCTACATCTCTTCAACTAAAGAATGGGCTGCTGAGAAAGGTATAGATTGGGAACCTTACTGGAAAGATCAGGATACCAAGTTGGTGCACTTTATAGGCAAAGATAACATCGTGTTCCACTGCATTATTTTCCCGGCTATTCTGAAAACTCACGGCGATTTCATCCTTCCGGATAATGTACCTGCCAACGAGTTTTTGAACTTAGAAGGAGACAAGATTTCTACTTCAAGAAACTGGGCAGTTTGGCTTCACGAGTATTTGGAAGAGTTTTCTGGCAAGCAGGATGTACTTCGTTATGTGCTGACGGCTAATGCTCCTGAGACAAAGGACAATGATTTTACTTGGAAGGATTTCCAGACAAGAAATAACTCAGAGTTGGTTGCGATCTACGGGAATTTTGTGAATCGTGCGGTGGTTTTGACTCATAAATACTATCAGGGAATTATACCACAGCGAGGTGAATTGACAGGATATGATCAAGAGGTCTTGAATGCTGTGGCAGAATTTCCTGAGAAAATCGCAGCATCTATCGAGCGATACAGGTTCCGAGAGGCACTTAGTATAATGATGGAGTTGGCTCGATTGGGAAATAAATATTTAGCAGATACAGAGCCTTGGAAAGTGATTAAAACCGACGAGACCCGTACCGGCACCATTCTGAATATTGCACTAAATATCGCAGCAAATCTTGCAATTGTATCTGAGCCGTTTTTACCTTTTACTGCAAGGAAACTGGTGGATTTATTCGGGATGAAAAAGATAGACTGGTCAGATGCTGGAAAGGTAGAGCTAATGAAAGCAGGTACTTCGCTGGGTGAGATGGGATTACTTTTCGATAAAATCGAAGATGAAACTGTAGAAAAACAAGTTCAAAAACTATTAGATACCAAGAAAATGAATGATGCTGAAAATGCACCTGTTCCTGTGATGAAAGAGATAATTACGTACGATGATTTTGCAAAGCTAGATATGCGCGTGGTGACCATTTTGGAAGCGGAGAAAATGCCGAAATCCAAGAAGTTGCTTAAGCTGAAAGTGGATACAGGCTTAGGTGAGAGAACTGTTCTTAGTGGTGTAGCTGAGCATTTCGAACCAGAATTTCTAATAGGAAAGCAAGTGACGATGTTGATCAATCTTGCTCCAAGGAAAATGATGGGCATCGATAGTGAAGGAATGATTTTAATGGCTGAGGACAAAGATGGCAAGCTCAAGCTGATGGTACCGCATGAAGGCACTGCGAATGGATCGACGATATCGTAAGTAGTAAGACATTAGTATCAAGTATCTAGATTTTAGAATTAAGATATCAGTAGGGGCGAATAATCATTCGCCTTTATTGACTTCACTTCCGTCCACATGATCCAAATAAATTCTTAAATTCATTTCTCTATGGAAAATGACATTAGGTGGATGCAACGATTGGAGAATTTCACGAAGGCTGTCAGGCTTTTGGAGGAAATTCAATCTCTTGATCTTGCTAAAATCTCTCAGTTGGAGAAAGAAGGGATTATTCAGCGTTTTGAATTTACGCTAGAATTGGGATGGAAAACGCTCAAGGATAAAATGGAGTCAGACGGTTTGGTTCTCCATCAGATTTCACCAAAAATGGTAGTGAAGGAAGCTTTCAAGGCTAAATACATTGATCAGATTGAAATCTGGCTTGATATGATTAATGACCGTAATCTTCTTAGTCATACCTATGATTTTACAGTCATGGAAGAAGTAATTCCTGATATACAAAAACGATATTCGCCAGCTTTATCAGCCTTGCATAAAACACTAGAGTAAATTGAAATCATGAAATTTGGCCTGACAAATTCTGCTCAAGAAATCCTTGTCGATATTTTTGAAAAGTATCCTCAGGTAGCTCATGTGATTATTTATGGTTCTCGCGTGAAAGGAACCTTTACAAACAGAAGTGATCTGGATTTGGTTATTGCTGATGAAGATATTGATCGCTTCACTTTGGGGAAAGTGATTTCTGATATTAATGACAGCGATTTTCCATATACTATCGATCTGCAAAGTCTGGCTAGGGTTCAGAACAAAAATCTCCTCGATCATATCAATAGATTAGGAAAGACATTTTATAAAAAAGATAAGTAGGGGCGAATAATCATTCGCCCTTTTCTATTATAAAAATAATCTTTCGGTCACTTTTCATGTCCCTAAAGTCTAATATCTTGCTACTTGAGTCTAACTACTAAAGTCTAGTGCAAGGGCCTCTTCTTAATCATCCCACCTTTGGTATCCTTGATTGGGTATTGGATCACGAAGGCTTTTGAATCAATTTTTTCGATTTCTACCAGCATTTTGGTGACTTCAAGTCTGGTGATTACGCAGAATAGAACTTTTCTGTCTGGAAGCTGATTGGCTTTGTCACCATAGCCCCCATCGGATTTTAGGACGGTTACACCCCGGCCTAAATCAAAGGAAATCATTTGCTTGATTTCCTCATTGTACGAAGACATGATCATTACGCCAAGGTATTCTTCCACTCCATTGATGATGAAATCCACTGTTTTGGATGCGGAAAAATAAGTCAGCATGGAATACATGGCAGTTTCTAAATCCACGAAAATCGCTGCCACAATAAAAAGGCAGACATTGAAAACAGTGATAAAATCCCCCACGGTCAAGCTGGATTTCCTACTGACAGAGATAGCCAGCACTTCAGTGCCATCTATCACAGCGCCACCCCTGATAGCAAAGCCAATTCCGCTTCCAAGAAAGAAACCTCCAAATACGGCAATCAGTAGTTTATCTGCCGTGATAGCTGGCACTTCTATGTAATGGACCAGAAGTGCCAGTCCGAAAATAGCAAGTGTGCTTTTGATGGCGAAGGGTACCGAAACTTGCTTAGCACCGAGTAAGATAAAAGGTAAGTTGACCAGGATAATGAGAACAGAAAGGTTGACAGGAGTGAGCATTTCCAAGAGTAGCGACATGCCCATAGCACCTCCGTCGAAAAAGCCATTCGGCAATAGAAACCCTTTAAGGCCAATACTTGCCATCACCACACCAATCGCAATGAAAAGACCGTCTTTAATTTGCCTCCAAATTGTAATTCGCTTCACTAATGTACTGTCCTGTATTTTTAATAGACGCTTAACCATGGGTCGAAAATAGAGTTTTTTAATCAACTGTTCTGCTTATAAATTTTTACAACCCAAGAATAAATACGTTACTTAAGTGTGAAAAGAGGGTTGGAATTACAGTTAATATAATTGAGAAAATCGAAAATAATGAATCATATTTTTAATAAAGTATGATAAAATTGTGGGTTTTGATAAAAATAAGTACCTATTTTTACTATTTTTTTGACAATTACATTTTTTCATTTATCTTTTTGGAGCTTGTTTTATTTAGATAAACTTATGAAGACCGAAGGATACAACTCAGGAGAACACTACGACGAGATGATCTCTGTAGATGGGGAGATTAGAGAGCATTATAATGAATTCTATCACCATCTGAAAAAGACGAGCTCTAGAAAGATGAACCAGCTTCAGCATTCTGCAAACCAGACGCAGCGGTCGATGGGTATGACATTTAATGTCTATCATGACAATCAGGGCTTGGAGAAGATTCTGCATTTGGATATTATTCCCAGGATTATTCCCAATTCAGAATGGCAGAAACTTGAGGCGGGATTAAAGCAGCGGACCCAGGCACTTAATCTTTTCCTTCAGGATATTTATAATGAACGGAAAATCCTAAATGATGGAATAGTGCCTTCAGATCTTATTTTGAAAAGTAAGGATTATTTAGAGCCTTGCATTGGCCTCACGCCTCCTAAGGGTATTTGGTGTCATATTACAGGTACTGATCTGGTAAAAAGCAAAGATGGAGAATACTATATTTTAGAGGATAATCTCCGATGTCCTTCTGGCGTGTCTTATATGTTGGAAAGCCGAGAAATTATCAAGCGTGTTTATCCGGATATTTTTACTCAGAAGGGCGTGATGCCAGTATCCGATTATCCTACAAAGCTGCTGCGCATGCTTCACAATCTTTCCGATAAACCAAAACCGGTGGTTGGAGTACTGACTCCGGGGATATACAATTCCGCATATTATGAGCACTCCTATCTTGCCTTGCAAATGGGTGTGGAACTGGTCAATGGAGTAGATCTCATAGTGGAAAACAATAGAGTATATATGCAGACCACCAAAGGACTGGAGCAAATAGATGTACTTTACCGCAGGATAGATGATACTTTTCTGGATCCTTTGACTTTCAATCCTGATTCCATGCTCGGCGTGCCTGGCTTGTTTGAAGCCTACAAAGCCGGCAATATTGCCTTGGCAAATGCTCCAGGAACTGGCGTAGCTGACGATAAGGCTGTGTATGCCTATGTCCCAAAAATCATTAAATATTACCTTGATGAGGAACCAATTCTGAACAATGTGCCCACTTATCTCTGTAGAGAAGAAAAGGACAGACAATACGTGTTGGATCACATAGAAGAATTGGTAGTGAAGGAAACCAATGCAGCTGGAGGTTATGGGATGCTTATTGGCCCGAAAGCCACCCCAGAAGAGCATGCTAAATTCAGAGAGCTTGTCAAAAATAATCCAACTAATTACATTGCTCAGCCCACGCTGTCACTCTCAACCGTCCCAACTTTGACTGATGAAGGTATAAGTGGCAGGCATGTGGATTTGAGACCTTACATATTGTATGGAAAGGAAATCGAAGTAATTCCTGGTGCATTGACCCGAGTGGCGCTAAAGAAGGGTTCGCTTGTAGTGAACAGCTCCCAAGGTGGAGGAAGTAAGGATACTTGGGTTTTATATTAATAAACAGAAAGAATATGCTAAGTAGAGTAGCGAATAGTATTTATTGGTTAGGAAGATACCTGGAGCGTGCAGAGAATTATGCGCGATTTATAGATGTGAACTTCAATCTGATGCAAGATCTGCCGATGGATCTGAAAGAACAGTGGCGTCCGCTGATAGCTGCCACCGGTGATTTGGATCTCTATGAGGAGAGATGTAAGGGCTATGAGAGAAATCAGGTTTTATTCTTTTTGGGGTTTGACGCCGAAAACCCGAACTCCATGCTTTCTACCATCAAAAATGCCAGGGAAAATGCACGAATCATCCGTGAAAATCTGAATAAGGAAACTTGGGAGAAGGTCAATGAACTCTATTATATAATGCAGGATGGCTTGGAAAAGAAGGTTTGGAAGAAAGAAGATCCGAGACCATTTTTTGAGAAGGTGAAAAACCAAATTCTGCTAATCTATGGTATAGCGGATAGCAGTGTAGCGAGAATAGAGGGCTGGTATTTCAGACAACTCGGTCAATACCTGGAGCGCGCGGATAAGACTTCTAGGATATTGGATGTGAAATATCATATTCTTTTACCCTCCGATCAAGAAGTGGGAACGCCTCTTGATTTCCTTCACTGGATGGCCTTGCTGAAATCTGTGACTGCTTTTAATACCTACCGTAGATTATATGGTAATATTGATTCTGCCTGTGTGGTGGAGTTCCTGGTTTTGAATAAATATTTTCCCAGATCAATTTACTACTGCATCAAAGAAGCAGAGAAATGCCTCCACAATATCTCAGGTAACTTAGGGAGTGGCTATTTGAACTCAGCCGAAAAAGCGATGGGTGAGCTGCGTTCAAGGTTGGAGTTTGCTGAAGTAGGAGAGATTATTGAGTTTGGCTTACACGAATACTTGGATAACCTTCAGTTGAAAATCAACGGGATTTCTAACCTAATAGACTCCAACTTCTTTACTATCAGGGATAATCAATCCAACCAAACTCAAAGTCAGAATTGATAAACTTGCATTCCGATCGATTAATCAGCGTAAACGCCATCCTCTGGTTTTTCGAAGATTTCTGCATCAAACTCTTCGTCCAGAAGTAAGGCATCTGCAAAAGTGACTTGATACTTTACATTCTTTGTGGAGTCGTTTTCAAAGGTGTATCCAGTTAGAATCCGCGGGAAATAGACACCGTCTGAGTTCCGATAGTCTTCGTATTTCAATGCACTGAAAGGAGGGTTTTCATTTCCGAAGTAAGTCACAGTATAAAGTAAATATTCAAGTCTATTAGTTTCTGGATTGATCAACATGAAATATTGATCATTTGGACTGGAACCAGTGCTGGGGTCAAATTTTGCTTGGTAAGTTGGATACTTTTTACCGTTCAGGGATTTATCGGCTACTTTCTCTACGGTTACTCCTGGGTCAGTAAATACATAGGGGATGTTGAAAAAATAGAAATATAAGTTGTGGTAAAACCTAACTGAGTTTCCTTTGTAAGCATCTCTAGTCGGGCTGATCCAAGTTTGATTACCATCAAAACCAATTTCAAATTCTGAGTTGGAAAGTCGGATTTTTCTACTATCCAGATTGATAAATGCATCCTCCTGAGTCATGACGCCTTCATGGATCATGGCATAGCTTTCGGCTTTGGCATGGTGCCATTTTTGCCAATCGCCATGCGCCTCCAGAATGGAAGTGAATTCTGGGGAAAGCTCAGGAAGTGGTTTTTCTACCTGAGACTGACAAGAACAGATAGAGAATAGAAGTGCTAAAGAGGCAACAGTCAGACGGAGTTTGAGCTTTTTGTATAACATTAGCTTGTTCAATGTAAAAGGAAATTATGTTTTGATAAGCGTGATAGATTCAATTAATACAGCATAAGCTAAGTGGTATTTTGGTTAAAAAAAAGCCCAAGCATTTCGCTCGGGCATTTTCAATTGATCAGACCTATCGGTTATTCAATTAACCTACTGTGTGTTATTCTACGGAGCTGTCTTTTAATTTTTATTAGATTAAATCTAAATAATAAAATACTTCCTTATTTTTGCCTCCTGTATTTATCTCCATTTTCTTTAAACTGACCATTTTATGAAGACTGAAAAAGTTACAGCTTGGAAAAGCATCCGAAATATTTTTGACCAAATACACCTGTATGCTGGGCTTATTTCTGGTCTGGTGGTGATTGCAGTTTGTCTCAGTGGGACTATATATGTGTATAATACTGAGATCCGAGAGTTTATGGATTCTGAACTTTATTTCGTGGAGGCTACCGGTGATCGTTTGTCTGCGGATGAATTGAAGAGTTCTTTGGAAATAAATTCTAATTCGGATGTAATAGGCGTGATGTGGAATGAAGAGGCTGATCGCTCGGTGCAGTTCACCTTGAAGAAAGAAGGAGAAGAGGGTCGTGGAACTACCTATTTTGTCAATCCTTATTCTGGGGAAATAGTAGGAAATACCTCAGAACGTACCAATACAGCGGAATTTATGGGCTACATCTTCAGTCTTCATAGATGGCTTATGCTGGATAGAATTGAAGAGCCAATTCTAGAAAATATGGGCAACCGGGATTTAGGCCGCTTTATCAATGGAGTTGCTACCCTTTTGTTTCTTTTGGGAGTGATTACAGGTATTGTGATCTGGGTTCCAAATAAAGTGAAAAGCTGGAAGCAAGGCTTGAAAATCAAATGGTCAGCCAACTGGAAGCGGGTCAATCACGATCTACATAATAGTCTGGCATTTTACTCGCTCATTTTCCTTTTTATTATGTCATCTACTGGGCCGTTTTGGTCATACACCTGGTACAGAGAAGGATGGCAAAAAACCTGGGACACCTATCAAGAGCCTGCTCCCAGAGGTGAGAATGCAGGGAAACCCAAAAACGAGGCAAAAACCGAAGAGGCTACTTCGGGAGTTTCTCTAGAGGATATTTTTGCAAAGACCAATGCCGAGCTTCCTTATACTGGGAACATCAGAGTATCTCTTCCATCCAAAGCATCTGATCCAATAAATGTGAGTAAGTATAGAACTGGTTTTTTTGCAAGATCCGGCTCAGATCAATTGACCTTGTCTTCTGCTGATTTATCAGTTACTGAGACTAATTTATTTTCGGATTTACCGTTCCGTCAGCAAATAGGCAGATCTGTGAAGTCTCTGCATGTAGGTGATATATTTGGTCAGTTTTCGAAATTTCTATGGTTTGTAGCTTGCTTGATAGCGACTTCATTGCCTTTTACAGGAACATTGATCTGGTGGAATAAGCGAAAGAAAAAAACAGCAAAGAAAAAGCCTTCCAGGGGCAAAGTGGTAGAAATGGCGTAATTCATATAAGAGACCTTCTGGTTTCGGAAGGTCTTTTTTTCAGGTTTATTTTAACCGCAAAGTTCACCGAGTTTTTCGCAGAGTGCACAGTGCGCATCTTGTTTCAAAACTTTAAGAGAATCTTAAGCTTGAGAATTACAGAGCTTGGATTGAATTGTTAACTTTTGCGTAGCAAAAACAACCAAGAAAGAGAATTCAAGGTCAACTATGGAAATTGCATAGCTTTTCAATAAAACTAAATCGCTTAACTGCGACCTTTGCGTGACCTTTGTGATCTCTGTGGTAAAAAAATAAGCATGCGAATTCTAGTCGTAGAAGATGAGCCGGGGATTTCCGGGTTTTTAAAACAAGGATTTTATCCTTTGGTATGGAAAAGGCTACTTGATAGGGGCTCTGGTCTGTGGGGACACAGACCGGGGCTTAGTATTTTTGGCAAAGCAGGCTCAATTACTTCAGAAATTTCTCCATGAAATCTTCCCTATAAGTCCTGCCGATTGGAAGAACGGTGTCACCGATGAGGTGAACTTGGTTGCCACTGAGTTTGATGATTTTGTGGATGTTTACTACGTAGGATTTATGTATTCTATAGAAATCTCTTTCATCCAATATTTCTATCCATTTTTTCATGGGTTCAGAGGAAAGGTGCTTTTTCTCTAACATAAATACCTCACAATAATCCCCATCAGCAGCGAGATGAATAATGTCGTGAAAGGCTATACGAACATGCTCATAGCCGATCTTGATGAAATGTTCTTTTTTTGATTGATTTAGAGTTTGGCTTGGAACGTCTGAGTTTCTTCTCACTTTTACCACTGCCTTCACAAATCTCTCAAAAGAAAAAGGTTTGAGCAGGTAGTCAACCACATCTAGTTCATATCCTTCCAGCGCATATTCCGAATAGGCAGTGGTCATGATCACCTGAGGTTTGTTCGATAGATTTTTCAGAAATGAAATACCGGAGAGCTTGGGTAGGTTGATATCCAAAAACATCAGGTCCACAGATTCTCCCTTTATAAAATCCATAGCCTGAATAGCATCTCCAAAGGTACCTACCAGTGTCAGTGATCCTATATCTTCTGTATATTTCTTAAGGATTCGCTGGGCAGGCTGCTGATCTTCTACGATGATACAGTTCATGCTTTGCTTAGTTTGATCTTTAGACGGACGAAAAACTCATCCTCAGTTTGATCTATTTTCAATTCATATTGCTCAGGGTATAGCAAATTGAGTCTTTTTTTTACGTTTTCCAGTCCAATTCCATTCTGAGGAGAATTCACAGGATGGTAATTGTTTTGACAGATAAAAGTAAGTTCTCCACTCTCATTCACCCTGATTGATATAGCTATTTTGATTTGATCAGACTGCCCTGACTGGCTGTGTTTGAAGGCATTTTCCACAAAAACATTTAGAATTAGGGGTGATATTCTATAGCCATCTTCAATATTCTTAGTGTCAAGCTCTACTGAACCTCTTCCCTCTATTTGTAATTCATAGAGTTGGATGAAGTTGAGCAGATGATCTATTTCTTTGGTTAGCAATACAGTGGGCTCTCTGCATTCGTAAAGCATATACCGAAGAACCCCGCTCAGTCCCAAGATGATTTCGGGTGTTTTGGGAGACTGCTCTACTGCATAAGAATAGAGATTGTTAAGATTGTTGAATAGAAAATGAGGATTGATTTGAGAGTTTAGGTATGATAATTCACTTTCCTTCACCATGACCTTAAGCTCGTCCAGTTCCCTTTGCCTTTGAGTAGCATCCCAGGCGATTTTCGATCCTGCCAAAGCGACCAAAACAGACAGGATCTTGCCACTACTTAATAGCACTCCCTTGAAATCCGCTCCTCTGGTGTAGGGAAAAAAAATGGGTTCTAGTATAAATTCCTCGATCAGTAATACCCATATCAATGCTAATAATGTATATAAGCCAAATTGAAGATATTTTTTATGGTAAAAAAACATAGGCAAAAACACATAACCGATCAGCAGATTTGCCCAGATATAATTAAAAAAAAACCAAAGTTGATACCAATTTAGCTCGTATTTCAACTGCCCTCTTTCATGATCCATAATCACAAAATGGAACACCAGCAGGTGGATGGTGATCTGGAAGATCCATTCCTTTTTTAGAGCCTTATTTTGAGTTGCGATTGAATCCATAAATCAAATTAACTCCTGAAGATATTAATAAAGTATCAAGTCGGTAAACAGCCGGATTTTGCCGACAAACGACAGAGCGAATGAGTTTTTGCTGTTTAGCGGGAAAGTCTGGTCGTTCATCGGTTTTGTTTTTTCTGGCAGCTTTTACTCGTCAAGTTTAAGTCAATTAAACCTGCTGCAATATGAAATCGAGCATGACGCAAGCGACACACAGAGGGTTGATTATCCGATATGCGAGATTCTCCCGATCCGCCGCGGCGGACGGGACGGGCTATCCCGTTTCCTTCGTCACGGGACAGGTTATGACCATTGAAAAATAAATTATAAACATATGAAATACGTGCTTATTTTGATCTTATTTTTTGGTTTGAGAATTACTACCGCCTATTCACAAGGTATAGAAGTTACCGGAAAGGTAGTAGATGCCATAAGCCAAAATCCTATCGAATTCGCAACTATCAAACTTTTGAATGGAGATTCGGGACAGATGATCGCTGGCACAACCACCTTACCAAACGGGAACCTTCTTCTATCTACTGAGATTAAAAATTTTTCTATAGAAGTGAGTTTTATTGGATTTATCACCCAGCAGATCAAGGAGATTGAAGTGGTGAATAATAAAGTGAATCTGGGAACAATCTCCCTAGAGCAAGATACTAAGCAGATGAGCGAAGTTGTAGTTCGGGGGAAAGATCTACCACTGAATTTCAACTAGACAAGCGCGTGTTTAACGTGGGACAGGATTTGAGTAGCACAGGCGCCAGCGCCTTGGATGTCTTGAATAATGTCCCCTCTGTGACCGTGAATATAGAGGGCCAAATTCTTCTTCGTGGGACAGGTGGGGTGCAGATTTTGATCAATGGTAAGCCTTCCGTCCTTACTAATGACGGAGGCAATGCGCTGGGCACTTTGACAGCTGATATGATCGAGCGAGTGGAGGTGATGACCAATCCCTCAGCCAAATACAATGCGGAAGGTACTTCTGGGATTATAAATATAGTCTTGAAAAAAGAGGAGAAAAAGGGCGTGAATGGATCTGCCTCACTGAATACCGGGGTGCCAAACAACCATAGTTTAGGCTTTAGTCTGAATAAGCGTACCGAGAAATTTAATTTGTTTAGTCAAATAGGGGTGGGAAAGCGCACCATGCCGGAGAATTTTGAGACGCTCAATAGAAATTCAACCACAGGAGCTGAAGTGCAAAGTGTAGGCGAAGTGGAAAAGAACGAGAATTTTTTCAATCTGATTTTAGGTACAGATTATTACTTCAATGACAAAAACGTAATTACGGTTTCTGGAAATTATGCTATGGAGATAGAATCAGAAAGCTCCATAGGCGATTTCACCACATTAAGTGGGCAAGGTGCACCTTTGACTGGCTGGCAACGGAAAGAAAAAACCGAAGCGACCAATCCAAAATGGCAGTATGAAATGCAGTACAAAAGCGACTTCTCGGAAGAAGAAGATCATTTTCTGCTGATCAGTGCAATAGGAAGTTCCTTTGCTAAAGATCAATCTTCCACCTTTATCAATAGTCCTTCTTTTGGGGAGGATGCCCAATCGGGTGAGCAGTTGAGTGATAATGATTTCAGCCAGGCGGAATACACTTTCCAAGCAGATTACACGAAGCCAATTGCTGAGAAATTCACATTGGAAACAGGTGGTCAGTATTTCATTCAAGAAGTGAAAAATGATTATTCCATAGCTTCTTTAGAATCAGGGCTATGGGTAGTCAATCCGGCCCTTTCCAATAATTTCTTCTATGAGCAAAAAGTACTGGGAATCTACGGGACAGGTGCTTATGAAGCAGATAAATTTGGTTTGAAGTTGGGGCTGAGAATGGAAAATACGGACATTCATACGCTATTGGAGGAAACAAATGAAGAGAATGGTCAGAATTTCACGAACCTATTCCCGACTGTCCATGCTTCCTATAAGGTAGCCAAAACCTTTTCTTTACAAGGTGGCTATTCGAGAAGAATTTCCCGGCCTAGGTTCTTTGACCTGAATCCATTTTATAATATAAGAAACACTTACAGCGTATCCACTGGGAATCCAAATCTACTGCCTGAATACACTGATAGCTATGAAGTGACCGGTATTTTGGATCATTCCTTATTTTCACTTAGCGCGTCTGTATATCATCGCTACATCACGCAAACGATAGAGGATGTGACGATTTTCGAAGACGGAATCAACATCACCAAGCCGATGAATATTGGAACCAACAATGTCACTGGGCTGGAGATCAATGGAAAAATGACGCCTGCCGACTGGTGGTCTTTGAGTACAGATTTCAACTATAATTATTTCGACAGATCAGGAACTTACGAGTCTACTCCTTTCGGCTTTCAATCTAATCAATGGACGGGACGCCTGACCAATAAGTTCAATTTACCGGCGGACTTTACCTTAGAAGTAGTCGGCGATTATAGGTCTTCTTATAAGACATTTCAGCGAAATATAAGTGGATATGCTATGGCAGACATAGGCATCCGTAAGAAAATCGTGAAAGGTAAGATCATCGTGAATCTCAGCGTCCGGGATGTATTTGCTACCAGAATTTCGGAGAGTGAGACACAAAATTCTGATTTCTACCAATACAATTTCCGCCAGAGAGGTCGCTTTGTGACATTTGGTGTGAGCTATGGATTTGGCAAGGGTGAAGCCATGGAGTTTAGCGGAGGAAGAAGGAGATTTTAAGAGGCCAATACAGATGTTCCCTTGCCTGTGAAATGGGAAGAGATCCTTCACCATTGTCTGTGTTTCCATACATCACGTGATAAGTAGATATTCAGGTTTGTAAGGACATGGATCAGCTAGAGGAAAGCAAAAAATAATGGGTTAATTGTTAAAGGAAATCCCAAGTCCAAGTGGGCTTGGTTTTTTTTATTGCCGTTCCATTTGTTGTTAAACTTGTTTGGAATGAGTTATATCTAAGGACATTTTGCCAATGTGGCTAATTAATCTCATTTCAACTAGGGTGAATTCACTTTTTGGTAAAGCTATGGTAATCGCTATTCACTTGTTCAGGATTAGTTTTGGTAACTTGTATTTCACTCGTTTTTTTGCACAAATATTACTTAAAATCCATGTTTAAAAAATCACTTATTTGCGCAGTGTTTGCATTGCTAATTTTCAAAACAAGAGCTGTAAAAGCTCAGGAATACAAAACGGAAAATATCATCTTGATTACCGTGGTGTGACAAGTTTACTACCTACTTCGACAAGCTTACCAAGCAAGGTTTTTCGAAGAGTGCGCAAATAGGTAAACCTAACCGTGAGAGTGTAATTGTTCCCGATGACTGGTAAATAGATTATGCCCATCTGAACTCTCTTTCTACACGGGAGTAAAGTTTTGTCTTCAGAAGATTGTCGGGTGGATTCTGAGGAATAGAAATGATAGGAAGTAAGGAGTAAGGTAGAAATGCGGGAGCCATTGCAACTTTGAATTTTCAGCCTGGCGTACATATTACCTAAGTCTTCATTATCAAATTACCAATCTTCAGGCAACATCTCCGCTATCTTTAACATTAGCTTCATTCTCTTTCTAAGGCAAACAGATATTTTTTTTTACCAGACCATTGAATTATTATTGTCATGAAAGGCCATTTTTCATTCGTTAGTTTTGCAGAATCATGGTTTGACTTTAAGCTTTTTTTTAGCTGTAATAAGCAATGATACTCTTGGAAACTTCAATCAAATTCTTTCCTATGAATTGGGGCTTTGGGGCAAGCGGATAAAGTGATTGACCTTCACGTTCAATAAAAGCTGCCTGCATGCCAGCTCGTAAAGCACCAGCAATATCCCAACCGTGAGCAGCAACCAGTACAGCATCAGAAACATTTACTGACAATTGTTCGGTTGCCCATGTATATGTTTCTAATGCTGGTTTATATTTTTTAATTGTATCTATACTCAGTGTTGCTTCAAAATATTCGGTGAGTTTTGCATGTTGCATTTGTGAAGTAAGCGTAGCTGAAGGCGAATTAGTAAGCGTACAAAGCCGAAATCCATTCTCTTTTAAAAGCTGTAAGCCTTTTGGTACATCATCGTAAGCAGATAATTTCCTGATAGTTTGCAATGCTTCTTTTCTTTCTTTGGGAGTGACATCTGCCTTTAGCGCTTTGACAGCCATCTCTAAAGTTGCATCTGCAAGGTGAGTAAAGTTGTGATAATTATTTGTACAGTTATCCACTAATGAATAATGCAGGAGCATTTCAAACCAGACACTAAAGCCTTTATTGCTACCTAAAAGGCTATTTATTTTACTTTTCAGGGCTGACATATCCAATAATGTTTCATTTACATCGAATACTATCAGGGGAAGTTTATTATTGGTCATCGCTGAGGCCTTAACTAGTTTATTTGTAAAATGTATTTCTATACTGCCTATTTTGTCTGCCTGACATATTTTGAAAGAGTATTAATTAAATTTATTCTATTTGGATTTTCTCATACGCAGAATGAAATATATAATTATAGCAACAACAAATACAACTAAAAATACGCCTACTCCTATTCCTGCTTTAAATATATCTCCAATTACTGAACAACTTGAAAATATTGTCATTATGGAAATTAGCAATGCGGTGATGAATGTTTGTTTTTTCATAGCTGTATATCAGTTTTGAGTAAACTCGAATCATGATGGTCATCATTTTTAAACTCGTTGTGTCCATCATACATTTTTGATTTGCTTTTTCCTATTAATGAATCAGCGTCTTCTATAACAGATTTATACTTTGCCGCTATATTTTCCTTTAGTTGATCAAACTGCACCTGAATTTCTCTAAACGAATCTTCGCCTTTTTTAGAGATTTTTCTACGGGTTTCCGAACCTTTTTCCGGAGCCAATAGGATCCCTAAAGCTGTACCAGCGGCTGCGCCTACCAATACTCCTAATAATACTTTGCTTGTGCTCATAATTTTTATTTTTAAAATTGGTTAATTGATTAAATTTTCTCGTTTGTAAAACTCTTACAATTGAGATCTTGAAAGATTGATTACATTTTATCTTTCATCTCCATTTTCATCTTCATTTTGACTTTTTTTATTTCTTCCATAACTTCTTTACTAACCGAATTTTCGTCAGTAAAACCTGTGTCTCCACTAGATACAGTAAACTGGAAGGATTGCATGTAAGGAGATGTCTTCTTTTCCAAAACAAATTCTTTAATGGTTTTTGTATAAAAATCCCTTGCATCCTGAACTGTTTTTTTGCCGGTTAAAACATCATGGGCAAGATTCAAAGCCAAGAAATTTGCTCCTTCAAAATCACATTTGGCCGATATTACACCATCTGTTCTTTGCGCACTCACACTTCCATCATATTCTGCCAAGTCACTTAACTTGTTTGCAGGAACTTTGTAATTAATTACCTGTTCCATTACATCGGTGTGGTCAACTGGGAATAAATGTTTGGTTTCAAAGTCATAAATGATGGTTTTTTTCCAGGGACCGTTATTGTGCCAGACCAGCATGTGAGGTGTAGTTGCATTTGGCTTACCATATTTGTCCATCATTTCTTTCGCTGCCTTTTGTGATGCTTCGGGCCATGTTTTTATATCCGGCATCGTCATTTCATCCATATGCATTTTATGTTTTTCCAAAGGCATCTTTTCCTTGGTCATCTTATTTTTATCCGCTTGCTTCGTGGTATCCTGTGCATTAACCTGTTGGGATAAAAGCGCTGTACATGCTATTATTACAGACAACATAATTTTTTTGAGTTTCATTTTATTAGAGTCTAATTGTGCGAATTATTTGATTGATATTTATAATATTTGTTTTGGCTTTGAGTCTGACTTATTTTCTTCTAAGTTGATTTTCTTTGAGTCAGTTATATTTAGCCCAGTAATTACTATTCCATCTTGTGTAATCCCTGAGCCATTTTCAAGGCTATAATTTTTGATTAGCACTGATCAATAACTCCAGATTGGAGTATAGTATATGAATGTATTTATTTATTTTAGTATGTTATTAGTCCTTTACTTTTTCCTTTACATCTATTGCAGTTTTATTTTTTGCGATAGTTCAATTTTAAAATAAGAAACAGACAATATTAAAATACAGCTTTACTTATTGAATGCGGACTTTAAATCATTTGCGACCAATGCTTGTGCCTCTTGAGCTTGGTCAACTACCGCTGCCATACCAAAAAACTCATGTGTAGTTCCGTTATAAAGTTTGTAATTAGTAGCTACGCCTGCCTTTTTTAAATTGTCAGCTAGTAATTTTCCCTCACTTCGTAAAGGATCGTACTCGGCTCCAATAATTGTCGTAGCTGGCAATCCTTTTAAGTTTGCATCCACCAAAGAGACCAAAGGGCTCTTACTATCAGCAGCACTCTTTAAATATTTGTCAAAAAACCATTTCATCAGTTCTGAGTTCAATGGCTTTGTATTTTCATTTTCTTTGTAAGAAATAGTGTTAAAATCGTAGCCGGCAATTGGATATACCAATACCTGGTATGTCGGTAATTGAATTCCTTTATCCCTTGCCATCATACTTACTGCTGCAGCAAGGTTTCCTCCTGCACTTTCACCTACCAATGCAATTTTTTTGGGATTACCTTTTATTGAAGTTGCATTTTCAACTACCCATTTGTATGCAGCATAACTATCATCGTGTGCTGTTGGAAATTTAAACTCGGGAGCCTGCCTGTAAGCCACGGAAACCACTATTGCTTCTACCTGATTGGCTAGTCCTTCTGCAGAAGCATTATAAGTATCAATGCCTGCAATTACCCATCCACCGCCATGATAATATACAATTACGGGATATGAATCTTTGCCTGTTTTAGGGGTGTAAATCCGAAGATGGATTTTACCTCCCGGCACGACGATGTCTCTTCCCACCGTATCCAGATTGCTAACTGCTACCGAAATGTTATGCTCTTTAATTACAGCCATGGCAGCATCTGCAGGTGTAGGCTGCTTTCTTGCTTCCTGTGCTGATAAGCTGATGAGTGGTGGTGCCTTAAAACTTACTAGTTTTTCTATCACCACAGCCATAGGATCTGTCATGTCTTTTCCCCAGCTTGGTTTTGGATCTGCAGGTTTAAGATTAACTGTAGCATTTGATGAGTCTGCCATAATTTTTTCTGAATTATCCATGCTATTGGAATCAGTTATCGTTTTGCTATTATTGCATGATGAAAATAAGAGTAAACATGCTGCCGTTAAAATAGGGAGGCTATTTTTGCAGGCTAAATATTTTTTAGGCTTAGCGTAATTCATTTTTATTTTTTTTTTTGTGTAAAATTTTAATGGTTAGTTATTCTATAATTCCTGCACTACTTTATAATCTGAGCTGATTTGAAGGAATATTACTAAGCCTTCGGAGATTTGAAAATTCTACCTGTAGTCTTTTTTTAGCTTCTTTATCAGATATATTAAGAATGGAAGCTGCCTCCTTCAGTGAATTGCATTGAGTAGTGAGCAGATGTATAAGTTCAGCTTCTTTAGGCGGATTTAAATTTTTGGGGGATATATTAATTTCCTTTAAGTGTTTTGTCGTAAAAGAATAGGTGTGTCGCATAATAATAGGGTAAAGTGCACACTTAGTTTTTGAAAGAATTTGTTTTTGTTTTAAGTCAAGAAAAGCACCCATAAAAATTTCTTCTGCAAGTGATTTATTTTTTGTAAGATTATAGATTAGCCCGTACATAGCTGAGGCATATTTATCATACAATTTTCTCCACACTATAGGATTGTTTACTTGAACCATGATGATTAGTTGTTATTCTGAAATCATTATGCTTTGTAATGACATATTTCGTGATTCTGTAGCAATGACATGTAAACCAATCATGCATCCGCAAATCATTAAAATTTCAGTATGCGTAAAGATCCATAGTCCAAATATTATGCTCTAAAAATAAATGCTTTGAAAAGCGGTAATGCTACACATTTTAGAAGAAAAGTTGTAACATTCATAAATTTATGTGGATACTATTACTCAATTAAATGCCATACATTGAGGGTATTATTACTCAATTAAGTATTGAGGTAATTAAATAGGATTGCTCTTAAACAGTTTAGTTATATGTAGTAGCGGCTTGAATAGTTATATTACTTGTGGCTATTGTATTCTCTTAATATGGTGAATCCCGCGCTTGTTCTCATTACTAAATCCGGGTAAAACGGCGTACCTGCGTTCGGTTATTTCGGGAAGTTGGTTGTCAAATGATGAAAGAATGTGTCGCAAATACCAGGGAGTATAGTTTATGCTACTTAGGAAATAATTCATTTTTTGATAAAGCTATGGTAATCGCTATTCACGAGATTAGCTTTAGTTTTGGTAACTTGAATTTCAACCGTCATATTGTTCAAGTTTTTCCTAAAATCATGTTTCAAAAGACAATTGTTTACGCGGCGTTTGTCCTGCTTATCTTCCAAACAGCTGCAGTAAAAGCTCAGGATTACAAAACGGAGAACATCATCCTAATCACGCTGGATGGAATGAGATGGCAGGAAGTTTTCACTGGGGCTGATTCCTTGCTCGTAGATGATACCGGGATGATAGAAACCTCAGGTTCTTTATTGCCTGATTTTTGGGATGTAAACCCTTTGAAAAGAAGAGAAATGCTATTTCCTTTTCTATGGAATACCATAGCGAATCATGGTCAAATCTATGGAAATCGTGCCTACGGGAATATGGTGAACAACAGCAATACCATGTGGTTCTCGTATCCAGGATACAATGAGGTGCTGAGTGGCTTCGCTGATGATAAGCGGATTACCAGCAATGATAAAATTAACAATCCCAATGTGACTTTTCTGGAGTATTTAAACCAGAAACCTAAGTTCAAAGGGAAAGTGATGGCTTTCGGGTCTTGGGACGTGTTTACATATATAGTGAATGAGGAGCGGAGTGGCGTGCCGGTAAATGCTGGTTTTGATGTTGCTGAGGGAGCTGATCTTTCTCCGGAAGAAATCCTGACGAATAAAATGCAATCCGAAATCCGTGGTCCTTGGGCAGAGGTTAGATTGGATGTTTTTACGCAGAATTATGCCATGGCAGCTTTGAAGAATCAAAAGCCAAAGGTCTTGTATATCTCCTATGGAGAGACCGATGACTGGGCGCATGAAAATCACTACGATCAGTACATTTGGTCGGCCAAGCAAACAGATGCTTATATCAAAGAAATATGGGATTTTGTACAATCAGACCCACAGTACAAGGACAAGACTACGATGATAATTACCACAGATCACGGACGTGGTACCAGCAAAACTTCTTGGAGAGGTCACGGCTCATCGATTCCTGAAGCAGGACAAATCTGGATGGCTGCTATCGGTCCTGATACACCGGCAAGTGGGGAAATGAAATCTCAAGGTCAGTGGCAATCTGCTATGATCGCCCGTACGATTTTCCAATTGCTAGGCATGGATTATCCTGATGCCAAGGCTGGGAAGGTGATTAAAGAGATGGTGAAGTAGGTGATTTATTAAGCACAAAGACCTGCAAGGTCTTTCGGAAGATGCAATGGCAAGAGTGAAAATAATTTGGCTAAAGCCGTTCTCTACTACAATCAAATTTCAAATGAAGGGGCTAAAACCAGATTCCTATTCAATTGGGTTCTTTTTATAGAACGTGATGCAATAGGATTTTTTCGATTAGCCTCCTGCTTTAGCTGGAGGTAGATGAAAAGTGTTAGAATTTTAGGGTTTTGGCCGAATAGGCGTAAATGGGAGAAATGCTGGTTCGCCAAAACGGATGTAGGTAGTTTTTGAACCACATAGAAAGCATAGAAAACATAGTTTATTTCATGATTAGCACTTCAGATGTGATTCATTTCTAACTTTTGAAACTATTTGTCAGATACAAAAGATGGAGAGAAAATGTATGCCAGCTAAGCATTGATATTTTGCTCATTGCACTCCTCCGCAGAAACTACTCAATCTGCAAGTTTGGCATTAACGATAGATATTCCTGGGTAACTAATTCCAATGGCTAGGCAAGCGCGTAAATCCTCATCCATTACTTGGGTGAATTCAACAATTAATGTATTTCCAACAGCATTCAAGGAGTTGTCAAGGTGGTATGCATTATAGGTTAACGTCTCCAAGTTGGTAAGCGCTTTTACTTCAGCTTCTTTATCAATAAACCTGATTACAGGAAGCCCGCAGGAAATATCAGAATTGTTTTCCACAACAATTTTGAATCCCTTGTCTATCGTATCCTCTTTTTCGCACGACGTAGCCCAGAAAAGTAAAAGCAAAAGAATAATTCTTGTTTTCATCCTTTATGATTTAATTTTTAATAGCCATAACGTACCGTGAATCTCGAATGATACAATCATTCACTAGATGACTATGACTATTGAATCATGCCTGTCTGGCCTTAGTTAGGGTTGAATTCATGTATTTTTAATAGATTTAGCTATTTCCTCGCCTATAGTTAACAATGCATCACTTTCTGACTTGGTGAAATCATACGGCTCGGACTTGGCGATACCCAAGGTTCCATACAATTTCCTTCCAGCATCATAGGAACGGCGATAGATCCTTCCACTTTGGTTTCTTTTGCTGCAGGACGTGCTACCCCGGAATCATCGGTCTGCAAGTTGCACATTTCTACAGGAGCCTTCCGTTCGGCTGCGATTCCTGCCATTCCCTTTCCGATAGGAATGGAAGACATTTTAGGCAATAGAAAGTCGGGAATTCCTTTTTGGGATTTGAGTACCAATAGATTGGTGGTATGGTCAAGTGTGTGTATTGTCCCTGTGGTGCTATCAAAGGATAAAATAATAGTTTCCAGCAATTCTTGCCAGTTTGGTTCTCCTGATGTTTTTCTGATGGAATTGATGATTAAGTCTGTATTGTTCATGGGCGCTATTGGGGTTAATATGTTTTTATTGATTGATTTCAGTTTTAGCTACTCTATGTTCAGTAGTTTTTCAAAGGAGGGCATGCAGATAATTAGCTGAATCAACCAATCCATTTTTGCGAAATCGATCCAAAATCTCATATTCATCTAAATTGGGGTTGGTTCTGTTTAATACCAATGCTCTAAAAGCTTCTAATGCAAGGTCAGTATTTAGGTCAATGGTATCTGTTATAAAGTCATCTGCAGTCTTTGCTGTTAGCCCAAATCTTTCCAAATATTCTTTAGAAAACTCCTTCAAGTTCTTGGTAACGATGATGTTCGCATTGGTTTTAATTGCTGCTGCAAAATGCGGGTTTAATGGTCACAAGTTAATCTAACACGGTGAATCCTATAACCCTATTTCATTCTCAGTTTCATGATTTCAGTAATTCTATTTTGATTTTTCAATCACAAATTCCAGAAAATAAAAAGGTGCAGCTAAAACCACATCTAGTCAAACGTGTGGTCTATTACTCGAAATTCAAACCTGAAATTCAATGATTTAATGAGTGGGACTGACTGTGGGCTTATGACTCACGGCCGGCTACTCGACTAGTCTCGTTTAGTGTTCTGAGGTATTCTTTAGCTTCAACAACTTCCGGCCTATCCACATTAGCATTTTTTGTTAATTCAACCAATTGTCTGAAGTATTTTGTAGCCAGTTTCTTAATACCGGTTTTATCTGCAGCAGATGCTGCTCCATAAATGCCATTTAATCTATTTGGATGTTGTTTCAGGTCGTATTCATAGGCTTTCAATGCCTCAGCTGGTTGATTAGTCGCCATTAGAAGGTCACCAAGTAATTCCCCCGCTGGTAATACCTCTCCAGGAGTGACAGGATGCTTATTTGTGCTGTATTCCATTTCAGCGGCTTCTCTCATTAGTGCGATGGCTGTAGATTGGTTTTCATTAGCAAGTGCTATCCAAGCTTCTATTATTTTAATCTGTATATGAACCTGATTTGCCTTATATGCGTCATCAGCCTGTATCAATTGCTCACGGTTAGCTAATAGGTTAGCTAATTCCTTCTGAGCGGTTGGGACGTCTCCTTGCCGCACCGCTCCCATGGCTCTTGCGAAATACACTATTGACTCTTGCCAGGGCATCATATTCCAATCCAAGGTTAGAATTGGCTTTTCTAAATTGGCAGCTGCTTCCCAGTTCTTGTTTTCCAGAGCTATTCGTGCCGGTATTGCCGCTGCTGTATAGGCAACTTTGAAATTGACTGGAAATACTTTTCTAATGGTTTTTAAGTATTCATACTGTGCAATGGCCTGTTGATTATCACCTATTTGCAAATAGGCATAGACCAGGTAGTCCATTCCATGAAGTTCCTCATCCCAATGAGCATCAGGAGCGATACTTTCCGAATAACATAGGGCTGACTTTGTAGATTCTATATTTGAACTTATTGACTCATCCCATAATCCTAGTCGTGTAAAAATATGAGAGGGCATATGTTGCGCATGAGCCGAAGCTGGAGCAATTTGGGCATACATTCGTGCTGTTGGTAGTGCCAGCTCTGCCAGTTCAACATAGTCATAATTATGAATGATGTAGTGTGCAATACCGGGATGATTAGGCTGATTTGGATAGATTGATTCCAAAATCGCTCCTGATTTGCGCTGAACCCGGTAAGACCTATCTGCCGGGTCAGCCGTGGCAAGTAATGCAAGCGCATAAAAAATTGCAGCTTCTTTATCTTCGCTATATTCTTGATATACTTTATACATTTCCTGCTCGTATTTCTGAAGACGCTCCTTATGGCTCAACGTTTCCCAATTCTTATAAAAACCTGCGAGTGCATTGATATAAGCTTTTTCCCTTTCCTCTTTAGCAGTTGAGCTGGCAATTTTCAGCACTTTTGCTCCCTTCTCCAGGTAGTCAGTTCCTGATTGTAGCCAAAGAGCGTGAAAATTGCTCATTGCTACCCCCCAATAGGCCATAGCACATTCCGGATCAGCATCTATTACTTTTACGAATGCTTTTTCCGCTTCCTCATATTCAAAGGAGTGCAAGAGGGAAATAGCTAAATCAAAAGTCTGCCTTATATCTACATTACAGGAGAGGGCGAAACTGACTTCTCCAAAATCTCCACCACCGCAGCGTGTTATTTCTCCCCTTAAAAGGTCTAGATCTTCTAAGTTGACCGTAACTTTGGGTTTCTTATTCTGGCACCCGCTTATTGAAAAGGCAATTAAAAATATGGAGATTATTGCTGATGAGATTTTCATATTGTGAAGTTGAATGTTGTCGTTACGGCAAAATGAGATCTAACTTGTTTATTTATATACCTTTTGTATATCTACTTTCCTGTTATGGATCGAAAAATCCACCTTTTTGCCTTTTTATAAGGCATAAATACTTTCCTCTATCTTCTCCAAAAAGTTATTGATAATATACTTCATTTTCTTTCCCCAAAAAGCCTAAATATCAGATTGATCAAAGTTGTCAGAACAATATTTCATTTGCGATCGAGGCCAAATAACCATTGTAATGGTTTTAGAAGACGATGGCGATCTTTCTAGTATTTTTTGAATAGAAATACTAGAAAATAAAAAGGTGCAGCTAAAACCACACCTAGTCAAACGTATGGTTTACGCTCAGTGGGGGCTTTAATTGATTTATGACTCAGCCTCCTAGGCTGATGCTAAGACCATATTCAGCTGAGGATAGAATCACAAATTCTATAATAATAAGGTCTATTTTTTAATGCTTCTGGCGATTTCCTCGCCTATGGCTAACAATGCGTCACTTTCTGACTTGGTGAAATCATACGACTCCGACTTGGCAATGCCTAAAGTTCCATACAATTCCCCTTCCAGCATCATAGGAACGGCGATAGATCCTTCCACTTTGGTTTCTTTTGCGGCCGGACGGGCTACTCCGGAATTATCGGTCTGCAAGTTGCACATTTCTACAGGAGCCTTCCGTTCGGCTGCGATTCCTGCCATTCCCTTTCCAATAGGAATGGAAGACATTTTAGGCAATAGAAAATCAGGTATTCCTTTTTGGGATTTGAGTACCAATAGATTGGTCGTAGGGTCAAGTGTGTGGATAGTCCCTGTGGTGCAATCAAAGGATGAAATAATGGTTTCCAGCAATTCTTGCCAGTTTGGCTCTCCTGATGTTTTTCTGATGGAATTGAGGATTAAGTCTGTATTGTTCATGGGAGTTAAAATGTTTTTATATATCGGTTTCGGTTTCTAAAGATAGTTTTTTGTGCTTCTTCGACCCATTCCAAGAAGTAGAAAACTGTCGATAGCCTACGATTTAAAAGGTGGGCTATGGCTGACTTTTTTTCCAGCATTCTTGGGTTTACCTTGAGAGAAATAAACCCAACTCAAATGAAGAAGTCGATTTCATTCATCCTGCTTTTATTTTCTTTTTTGTCTCTCCAAGCCCAGGAAAAACCTTGGATGCTGGGGCCTTTTCTTAGACCAGAGGGAGCCATGCCCATTATAGCTCCGCAGAGTACAAGCAGTTTTGAAGATCCTATGACTGGTAAAACTGTAGCTTGGGAGTCCATGGCTACCTTTAATCCTGCTGCCATAGCTAGAAACGGTGAAGTGTTTGTACTCTATCGGGCGGAAGAAAAGCTGGGAGAAAAAGAAATCGGTGGACATACCTCAAGAATAGGTTTGGCTACATCAGCAGACGGCTTTGCTTTTGATCGGGAGCCTGAACCGATATTTTATCCGAAAGAGGACAATCAAAAGGAATTTGAATGGATGGGTGGGACTGAGGATCCCCGGATCGTAGAGACCACTGAGGGACTGTATGTCTTGACCTATACGCAGTGGAATCGGGATGTGCCAAGACTGGCCGTGGCCACTTCAAAAGATCTGCGAAACTGGGAAAAACATGGGCCGATTTTCAAAGATTGGAAGGATGGGAAATACCACAATTCGGAATCCAAATCCGGTGCAATCGTTACTGAACTGGAGGATGGAAAGTTAACAGCCACTAAAATAGATGGGAAATATTGGATGTACTACGGGGTGCCACACATCTGGCTGGCTACCTCGGAAGATTTGATCCATTGGCAGCCAGTAGAAAATCACGAAGGTAATCGGGTTCCGGTGCTTAGTCCACGGCCAGGATATTTTGATTCTTGGTTGGTAGAGGCAGGTCCTCCACCAGTGCTGACCAAAGATGGAATTGTAGTGCTGTACAATGCAGGCAACTCACAACAGGTAGGAGTGAAAAACCTTGGGAACCGGGTCTATACAGGCGGACAGGCACTCTTCTCTGCCACGGAGCCCTGGAAATTGATCGATCGGGTAGAAACGCCCTTTATTCAACCTACCCTGCCGTTTGAGAAATCAGGACAGTACCCTGAGGGAACCACCTTTTTGGAAGGCTTGGTTTATTTCGAAGGCAAATGGTTGCTTTATTATGGAACAGCAGATAGCATGGTGGGTGTAGTATCTGCGGTAGATGACTAGTTAAAGTACCAAACTATTTTTGGAGGGGTCAATATGACCGGAACCGATATTGCGGTTGCTAAACCCATCAAGATGAAGGGAAATGGAAAACCATTGCTGACTTTTTGGGCTTGTCGCTTCTACATTTCCTCCTGAAATTCCGATTCAATCCCCATAAGAACCTCGCCTGTTTCGTGCAACAGCGGTTTCATTGTTTCCGCCAAAGCGGGCAAGCTGTGCTACGCAAGCAACGAAAACCTAGTTGTTGCGTTCGTATTTTTTCAATTGTTTTCCAAACCAGTTTTATCTAGAGCCTCTTTTAATCCTTTTGCCAGTTCTTCTACTGGTCCAACACCCCAATAATGTAGAAAGAAAATTCTTGGATCTTCGTGGACCATATGATTATGAACGGCAACTACTTCAATATCATTTTCGATCAAAGCCTTGATAACTGGTGCTACCTCACTGGCGAGCATCGTAAAATCCCCTGCTACGGCAGCTTTTTCTGAAGTTCCTTGCCAACTTGCCCAAGTGTTAAATCCTAGAAATGTACTAACTGGTGCACCGTGTTCTTTTAGATCTACATCAGGTCGTCCAATAGTAATTTTATACACTCCATTATTCATAGTTCCACTATATCCTAGAATGCTATCTATTAATTTTGTGTCAAGCGTATTTTCGACTGTTGAGTTAGGTGCACTTGATGGATTAGCACCTCTTATTTCAGCTACTTTATCAAAAACGGCTTTGACACTTTGAGCTAAATCCTTTTCATTTCCCATGCCACCTATGTGCATATACATAACATCAGGTTCATTGCGAACAAAATGATTGTGGATAGCCGTGATTGTTAGCCCCTGTTTTATCACTTCTTGTTGTACAGGTTTTAGGTCATTTTCCGTGACAACTATGTCTCCCATAATCATAGGTTGCTCTGTAGTTGGAGCGAATGCAACCCAACTGCCTAATCCCATAGGAGGAATAATTTTAAATCCATCGACTGTTACATTCAAATCATTCTGTGGAACAGTAATTTTAAATTGACCATCTTGCTCTATTCCGTCCATTCCAAGCTCCGATTTCAATGTTCCAATATCAATGGGCTTTAATTCTTTATTGTTATTCAATGGGTTTTCGGTTGATTCATGTAAGTCGTTTTTCTTTGTAGATTGTTCACAACCAAAAGAAATTACCGATATGCCTACCATTAGATAAATACATATTTTTTTCATAATTCTATTTTTTGATAAAATTTAAGTTCCTTTTAATATGAAGCCCAACGACCCAGACCTTTGCGTAAGGGCTTTGCATTTTGCAAAGGTCTTGCTAGGGGATAGTCCCGTAGGGCTATTTCCCTGTAAAGCTCCGATCCTTTAGGATTGAAGTCCGAAGGGATTTTCTCCTAACCGGTTCATAAATTGTCGTAGGTGGCCTTTTAGGTGCACTTACAGTCCCACCTCACAAAAGTAAATTAAATGCACGAACTTTCAATTTACCACTGTCCCGCCAATTGCGGCAATTTTGTTGTGCCCAGTGCTGTTGTCTCTGTGTCAACTGTCTGGTGAATAAGTGAATAACTGTTGCCTGCACGGTAGCTCTCCGAAAATTGCGTGACCGTCAATTGTTGTCCGATTTTGAGGCAGTATCAAAAAGAAAAACCCCCAAGCACACTTGAGGACTTTCTTCATTACTCCTCTTTAATTCTGTTTATTAATTAACGATTCAAGCCCGTCAATGATTACATTGTAAAAGCCACCGAACAATTCTTCCATCTGTGCCTTGGCTTCACTACCCACATCGAATTCCGAACCCCAAGTTACCTCACAGGCGCTGTCGCCAAGAGGTTTTACCTTTATGGTGCTCAGGTAGCCGGTGATGGGGAAAGGTCCTTCCGTGATTTTGTATTGCATGGTCATAGTAGAATTATCTACTAATTCCAAGCGCTCGCTTATTTCTGCACCGTCTGGCATGTAGCATTTACGCTTGGTGCCAATTCCTTCGCCTTCGGTTACCGAACTTGCAATGGGTGAAAATTCTTCGATGCCCTTGAATGATGATACTTTCTCCCACACCTGATGGGCTGGAACATTGATAGTTTTGGTTACTTTTACTTGTGTCATGACGTTTATTTTTTATGATTAATAAATTAATGACACAAATAAACGGAGGAAGGAGGGTCAGTAAAAAAAATAGCGTTCAGGTATCGCGGCTATGGTCGGTTGTATGCTATTCTATCAGTGACAATTGCTCGTCCACAAACTGACACAGCGTTTCTTTATCGTGCAGTTTGTAGAGGATGCTCATTTCAAATATCATCCCCAGCAGGAATTTGGCATATTCATTTTTTCGTTCGGGATGTTTGATTTCTCCTACGCTGATGGCTTTTTCTACAACTATCTTGTAGGAATTTGTGAGGTTGCCGAAATAGCGTTCATACATTTTATTCACTGTTGAATTTTCATTCCGCAACTCCACCACCGTATTTACCATCAAGCAACTGCGTGGAAAGGTCCTTGTCATAAGCGCATCTATGAGTGAATAAAAGAAATCTCTGAGCGATTCCTTGCCGTTGGTGGTTTCCCTCAGTTGTTTCAGGAAAGGGTCTGAGCAGGTGTTGTTGTAATATTCCAGGGAGTCTATGAAGAACATTTCCTTACTGTACTTATTATAAATAGTAGATGAGCTGACGTTAAGGTAATCTGCCAATTCTTGGGCAGTAACCCCCTTGTATCCTTTGTTCCAGAATAACTGCTGTGCTTTCTGCACTAGTTCTTCGTAAGTTTTGTCAAGTACTTTTGGCATAGGCTATATTTTTATTGAGTATAATTTTAATTCCGTTGTTGATATGGCCCAACCGCTCTTCATCCAGATGGATGAGACAAAAACTCATGGAAGTACAAAACAAGCCGACTAAGTGTTTGGCAAAAAAGTTACTTGCTTCCTCAGATTCCCCGTTTCGTTGTAACATGCCAGTAAACAACGTTCGTATGTCTTCAAGATATTTTCTTAAGATAGCGTTTACCGTTTCATCCCTGTCTGCAAGCTCCGTTCCGATGTGAATAATGAAACACCCTTCCTGATAGGGGTTGTCATGTTTCAGGAAGCTCAGATAAAATGTTCTCAACAAAGTGATAGCATCTCGATTATGATTCAGTATTTCGAGGTTCTTTTCGGCATACCGTTCACGATACAATTCAAGTGCGGCATGAAGAATGCCTTCCTTATTGCCAAATTCCTCATAAAGGGAATAGCGGTTCACATCCGTGGTTTTCACAATATCACTGATCGCACAAGCATTGAAACCATTCTTCCAGAAAAGCGGAATACATTTTTCCAGCACCCGGCTTCTGTTGAACTCTTTATAACGCATAGCATTTACTTGTTTTTACAAAAAACACATCCGTAGCAGGAACATATTTATTCATATAATTTCTTAGTTGACTAAATATAGATTCTTTTTGTTTCGGGCTGTCTTTTTTAGCATTGGGCACAACGGTCAAGTATAAGCGTAGTGCGGGATTAAAAGCACTTTACTTTCGGTTTAACCTTATGTTTGTTAATATTCAATGCGTTCAAGTTTAACACTTTAGCTCGCATTACACTTTAACAGTGTGTGTGCCTTGAATGGTGAATATAGACCAAAAAGATGGTCGTTCCAACGGGTGAAATGCGAAGCATTCATGAACACTGTTGAATGCAAATACTTCGTGAATAAGGTCCCTTAAGCACGGGAGTCGATACCCGAAGCCAAGCAAGTGGCAAGCTGGTTTGACATGAGGTATGCAGTGAAGTAAGCCAGACTGCGGTGTCTCTACTGATAGCCTGTCCCGCAAGGCGGGAAACAGGAACTCTGTACCGAGACTATGAGGCTGGATGAGGTAGCACATCATGCCGAAGGCCCAACCTTCCGCAAGGGAGGAGTATCAAAGTAGTAGATAAAAAAATGTCCCTTAGGATCATTTTAGCAAAAGGCCGGGATGCAGGGAAGACACGAGACACTAACTATCAACCTTAATTTTCTTTCATTGACTTTCTGTACTGGTAGGGTTTTTTCCTGTTTACTTTTTGAAAAAGTTATTGAAATAAGTCACTTCCGAATAGCCCAATGCACAGGCAATACCGGACACATTCCGTGAACTATGTCGGAGCAGGACTTTCGATTCCTGTAATAAGAGTTCAGCAATCAGCGCAGAAGTTATCTTTTGGGTGATTTCCTTGACAGATCTGTTCAAATGATTCACAAGTACATTTAGCTGATCTGCAAAATCTGAGGCAGTTCTCTGCTTCACTGAGGTATGTAAATCATCCACAGGAAATTGTCTTTCCAGTAATTCCATAAACATACTGGCTATGCGTTTTGACGCTGAGGCCACCTTATTTTCAGTCCAAAGTGGATCAGTTCAAATCGTGTGAGGTTGGTGAGAATGTCATCCACTTCAACATTGGAAAAATAAGGATTGAAAGTCGAATCTAGATTCATCCCACTTTCTACAGCAATTTTCGCATCGCCACTCATTTTGAATCTAGTATCTGTCTCACCACTGAAGTAATCTCGTGCAGCATTAAAATCAAACAATGAATTACAATAATCAACCATTTTCAATCGATTCCTTATTCAAAACAAATAATGATATTGATTTTGCTTTACCTGAAATTCATCGTGAATACTGTGCGCTCATGAGGAATAGAACTTACTTCTAAGCTGCCTTTGTGCAAGTTCATAATCTGTCTAGAGATGGCCAAACCAATGCCGCTTCCCGTTTTTTTGGTGGAATAAAATGGAACAAAAATGCGCTCCAATGCCTCAGGGATAATTCCCGGACCAGAATCTTCTACTTGTATCATCAACCCTAAATCTCCCTGACTAATAGCTGAAAGCCAAATCGTACGGTCAGCCTGAGATTGTAAGGATTCAGCCGCATTTTTCACTAGGTTGATCAAGATCATGGTGATCTGATCCGGATCGCAATGGATATCCAAGTCACTGGGATGAACCTTGGTTTCTACTTTTACCTCAGCCAATTTTAAATCCTCCTTCATCAGGGTGAGCACATTTTCAAAAAGCTGTCTCACTGGCATGATCACTTTTTTAGGAGTTGGTATATTGGTGTAGTCACGGTAGGCATTCACGAAATTTACCAAGCCTTTGCTACGGTTGGCTATGGTGTCTAGACCTTCCTGCATATCCATAAATCCATCTTTTTTGATCAAAAATCCTTCCTGTTGCACGTAGCTATCCTCATCCAGAATAGTACGAAGCGATTCCACCAAACTGGATATAGGGGTGATCGAATTCATGATTTCATGACGAAGTACCTTAGTCAAGTTCTGCCAGGCTTCCAATTCGTTAGATTGAAGTTCTGCATTGATGTTTTGGAGCGAAAGTAAGGTCCAACTGTGGCCTCCCATTTTTAGCGAAGTGGACTGGATGATGAGGTGAAGGGAAGGGTTTACTTTTTTCGAGATCCGCTGACCTGGTTTCATATCCATCACATCCTCCAGCAGTTTGGGAGATAGCTTACCCAAATCAGTAATGTCCCGAAACTGTGGAATCTGCAGCAAATGCTTTGCAGCATTATTTATTACACCGATTTTTCCGGCATCATTGAAGGAAATAATGCCAGTATTGATGTGCTGAATGATCACCTGAAGGAAAAGCATCTGTTCTTCCTTTTCTGCACGGGTCTTCTTAAATACATCCATCACATCATTGAAAGAAGTATTTACTTCCCGGAAGGACTTTCCCATTTTGCTGTCTGAAGTGAAGGAACTTGAGAAATCAGCGTACCGAATGGAATCTAGAAATCGGGCAAGTTTATGATTGATGGAATTGACATAGTAGATCATTTCTCCGATTTGAAATATAGCAATCAAACCCAAAATAGCGGGCGCCAACCAGAGATCCTGACTGTAATACAGCCAAAGTCCAAGGTATAGATTGGCGATAATTCCGAAAATCCGTAAGCCAACTCCAAGAGAAAACCGCTTATAAACCATATTTCTCCAGTCTGCGATAGAGTGAGGATCGTGTCAGACCGAGTTCCTCAGCTGCACGCGTGATATGACCATTGTGCTTTTGCAGTGCTTTTCTGATGAGAATACGCTCCACATCTTCGATATTTAGGTGCTCCAAACTCACGGATTCATCCTGACGCTCAGGCTGGGTCATTTTCTGCAAAAACAGATCTTCGGGCTGCAGTACATTATGGTTGGACATGATTACCGCCCGCTCTATACTGTGTTGAAGCTCTCGGATATTGCCCGGCCAATGGTACTTGCACATGCGTTTTAACAGTGGCTCGGAGGCTTTGCGTATATCTTTATTATATTTTTTAGAATAAAAAGCAATGAAATGGTCTGCCAAAAGCGGAATATCTTCCACACGTTCCCTAAGTGGAGGAAGATGAATTTCTATGGTATTGATACGATACAATAAATCTTGACGGAAGCCATTTTCATAGACCATAGCATGAATAGGCATATTGGTCGCAGAGATGAGGCGGATATTTACATCCACAGGCCGATTTGCGCCCACACGTGTCACTTGGCGGTTTTGCAGTACAGCCAATAGCTTGGACTGAAGTGCAAGGGGAAGATTTCCGATTTCATCCAGGAAAAGTGTTCCCTTATTCGCTTGCTCGAATCTGCCTGCACGGTCTTCTTTGGCGTCGGTAAATGACCCTTTTTTATGCCCAAAAAGCTCAGATTCGAAAAGTGTTTGCGTGATAGAACCCAAATCAACTCCTACAAATGCTTCTCGATTTCTGCGGGAATGTCTGTGAATTGCCCGAGCTATTAATTCTTTTCCGGTACCGTTTTCTCCCAAAATCAACACATTGGCATCAGTGACGGCCACTCGTTCTATTGTCTCAAAAACCCGCTGCATAGATTCACTTTGGCCGATAATGTCCTTGAATTTATTATCAATGTCCTGCTCCATGGTTTGCTTTTGATCCCTCAATAGATCCACTTCCATCTTCTTTTTGCGCAGCTGCAAGGCAGAATTAAGCGTAGCAAGCAAGCGCTCATTTTCCCAAGGCTTCAGCACAAAATCAGTAGCACCTTCCTTTATTGCTTTTACTGCAAGGTTCACATCTCCATAAGCCGTGATCAGAACCACCACCGCGGAAGGGTCAAGTTCCAGAATCCTGTCCAGCCAATAGAACCCTTCCTGCCCGGAACTTACATCTTTAGTGAAGTTCATATCCAATAGAATCACATCATAGGATTCATTGTGGGTGAGGATAGGAAGTAGATCGGGATTGGTCTCGGTGTCCACTTGGGAAAAATGCCGCTTCAGAAAAATTTTTGCTGCCTTTAGGAGGTCTTCATTGTCATCTACGATAAGAATTTTGCCTGTTCGTTGCTCGCTCATAGTAAAAAGGAATTAAAAAAGCACGGAAACCTATCCTGCTTGGGTTGTGCTCCTGTTCCAAAAGCATACCGAAAAACAAGACGATATAAATTTGCTGCAAAACGTTTGATTTCGGACAATTTGGGCATGTTTTAGACGATAGAACTGAGATATAAGGTAGAAAAAAAATATTCGACTTTGAATTATTTTGTTCGCTTGCGGACGAAAATGTTCGCGAGTCTCGATTCCATTTTTTCCAAAATCAACCAAACAAGCCTGTAAAGGCGATTTTTTGCATGGCATACCATTTGGCATAATGGAGGCAGCCCGAAAATGGCATTTACACACAATGGATAGAAAATTAGCTAAGAAAACCTGGACCCCTAAGAGAATCGCCTGGATAGTTGGCGGAGTCGTTTTAGTCGCTGGGATTATTTATCAAATAGGATATGCAGACCATAGATCTACGATGAACGTGGAGAAGGATCGCCTGAGTATCGCGACAGTTTCGAAAGGTGAGTTTACAGATTATATATTGGTTTCGGGACAGATCGAACCTGCACAGACTTTTTTCCTAGATGCTGTGGAAGGCGGCATGGTAGCTCAGATCGTACGGGAGTCGGGTGCTATAGTCGATGTAGGAGACACGATTTTGATGATGGCCAATTCCAATTTGCAGCTAGACGTGATGCAGCGTGAAACCATGCTCTATGAGCAAATCAATAACCTGCGTCAGACACGTCTATTTCTGGATCAAAATGACCTGAGCCAGCAAGGACAGCTAGCTGAAATAGATTATCAGATCAGCTTACTTCAGCCTCAGTATAAAAGATTCAAAGAACTTCATGAGAAGAAACTGGTTTCTGACCGGGAATTCGAGGAAGTGGCAGAGCAGTACGAGTACAATCTGAAAAGAAAGGAATTGACCTATAAATCCTATAAGAGTGATTCCATTGCTAGAGCTTATCAATTGGCGCAGCTTCGGCAGTCCGAAAATAGAATGAATGCTTCGCTGAATGGAGTGGGTCAAATCTTGAATAACCTGGTGATCAAGGCTCCTATTGCAGGTCAATTGGCCATGGAGCAGATAGAAGTGGGTCAGGCGATCAACTCAGGTGAGCGCTATGGTCAGATCGACGTGCAGGACGAATTTAAAGTGCGGGTTCCGATAGATGAATTGTATTTGCCAAGAATCGGTCGAGGACTTCGGGGGAAGTTCACACTTAGCGGAGTAGATCATGAGCTGGAAATCACAAAGATCTATCCGACGATTACCAATGGACGATTTGAAGTGGATATGACATTTACTGGTGAAAGCCCACAGGGTATCAGAAGAGGACAGAGTGTAAGAATCAGATTGCAGCTAAGTGATAGTGAGCAGAGTTTGCTTTTGCCTACAGGCGGCTTCTTTAAGGACACAGGAGGAAACTGGGTGTTTGTGATCAACTCTTCCGGAAATGCCGAAAAGAGAAATATCAGGCTTGGAAACAAAAACCCTGAATTCTATGAGGTCTTGGAAGGACTTGTCGAAGGCGAGAAAGTAATCATCAGTGGGTACGAGAATTTCGGGAAGAATGAGGTGCTGGAGTTGAGGTGATGGAAGGGAGACGGAAGACCGAAGACCGAAGACGGAAGACCGAAGACCGAAGACGGAAGACCGAAGACGGAAGACGGAACGATTGTAGTCAAAAGTTAAATTGTGGAAATATGAGTTTTAAGTTTGAAAAATTGATCATTTGGCAAAAAGCGATGGATTTAGCTGAGGAAATTCATGTGCTATCAAAGAAGTTTCCTAAAGAGGAGATTTACAATTTGAAAAGTCAAATTTGTAGATCAGCTGATTCTATTGCACTTAATATTGCCGAAGGGTCAATTAGCCAAACCAATCCCGAGCAAGCTAGATTTATTGGGTACTCCCTTAGATCTTTAGCTGAGATGGTCACTTGTTTGTATAAAGCAAAAAGAAGGAATTACATCGATGATTCACAGTTTGAAAAGCTCTATTTGGAAAGCTTCAATCTGATGAATATGATAATAGGATTTAAAAAATCGATTAAATAATGAAGCTGGAAGACGGAAGACTGGAGACCGAAGTGGCCTCGTCGTTAGTGGTTTCCGAATCCTATGAATAGGAGTTCTTCGGTCTTCGGTCTCCTGTCTTCGATCTAAAAAACTAAAAATCTATACAACAAGGTTGGAGGATCCAACGACTTCGGTCTTCGGTCTCCCGTCTTCGGTCTCAAAACATAAAATCTATCAAATATAGATGGAGGTTCCAATCACTTCGGTCTTCGGTCTCCCGTCTTCGGTCTCAAAAACATAAAATCTATCAAATAGAGATGAATGATCAAATGACTTCGGTCTTCGGTCTCCTGTCTTCGATCTAAAAAACTAAAAATCTATACAACAAGGTTGGAGGATCCAACGACTTCGGTCTTCGGTCTCCCGTCTTCGGTCTCAAAAACATAAAATCTATCAAATAAAGATGAATGATCAAATGACTTCGGTCTTCGGTCTCCCGTCTTCGGTCTCAAAACATAAAATCTATCAAATAAAGATGGAGGTTCCAATCACTTCGGTCTTCGGTCTCCCGTCTTCAAACCTAAATCACATGAACATAATCAAAACAGTCAATCTCCGAAAGATGTATGCTACCGAAGAGGTAGAGACGACAGCATTGGATAGTATCCAGATCGAAATCAAGAAAGGTGAATTCGTCGCCATCATGGGTCCTTCAGGATGTGGAAAATCCACCCTGCTGAATATCCTTGGGTTGCTGGATAACCCTGATGCGGGAGAATACCATTTCCTCGAAAATGAGGTGGCTAAATTCTCAGAAAGACAGCGCTCTTCACTCAGAAAAGGCAACATAGGTTTCGTGTTTCAGAGCTTTAACCTGATCGACGAACTTACTGTATTTGAAAATGTAGAGCTGCCATTGCTTTACCTGAAAATCCCTACAGATGAGCGTAAGGTAAGAGTAGAAGAAGTGCTTACACGCATGAACATCATGCACAGAAGAAACCATTTTCCTCAGCAGCTTTCAGGAGGTCAGCAGCAGCGTGTGGCCATCGCTAGAGCGATTATAGCCAAGCCTTCGGTGATCCTTGCCGATGAACCTACAGGTAATTTGGATTCTACCAATGGAGAAGAAGTAATGCGTCTGTTGGAAGAACTCAATAACGAAGGAACCACGATTGTGATGGTAACTCACTCTCCGCATGATGCCAACTATGCTCACCGTATCATCAATCTATTCGATGGCAAAGTGGTGACAGAGAATATTAGAGAGCAGTTTCATGTGTAAGAAGACGGAAGTCCGAAGACGGGAGACCGAAGGGAGTTTCATCACTGCGAGGAGCCCCGTCACTGCGAGGTACGAAGCATTCTCGATTAAAAGAATTGCTAAACCCTGAAAATGCAGGAATGAGTACTTAAAACCAGATTGCTTCTCCGCCTGTGGCGGATCGCAATGACGTAACCAGAAACTCTTAACTAACAACACCCCATGCTCCGCCATCAACTTACCCTCGCATTTCGCAGTTTTATGAAGTTCAAGAAGATCTTCGCGATCAATCTGTTTGGATTGGCAATAGGTCTTACCACGGTAGTTTTGATCCTACTTTGGGTAAAAGATGAATTGAGCATCGGTCGTTATCACGAGAAGATAGACCGAATCTATGCCGTGATGACCAACCACGATAATTCTGGAGGGATTGTAACTTGGTCAATAACTCCTGGTGACATGGCGGAAGCGATGAAAGCTGAGTTGCCTCAGGTAGAATTATCTGCCGGAACCTCTCCATTCATTGAAGGAGTCGCTTTTGAAAATGGTGATACCAAGATGACGGGAGATGGTTTATTTGTGGACCAAAGCTATTTCGATATTTTCTCGGTTGATTTTGTGGAGGGCAATCCTAGCCAGGTTATGACAGGCATCAATAGCTTGGCGATATCTGAGACGATGGCAACCAAGCTCTTTGGTTCACCAAAAGAAGCGATTGGTAAATCCGTAAAATGGCAGGTATTTGATTTTCAGAATGAAGTTGAAGTGACTGGAGTTTTCAAAGACTTTAGTTCTATGGATGTTGACAGGTCAGACTACCTTCTTTCTTTTTCTTACTTCAAACAAATGTTAGGTGAGGGTGTTCACTGGGGCAATTTCAATGCTTCTACATATGTACTCCTTCGGCCAGATACAGATGTCGAAGCTTTCAATGAGCAAATTGAGGGCTTTATCAAAGCCAAAGATGAAGGAAGTAATGTGTCTGCTTTTGTGCAGGCATATGGTGATACGTATCTGTACGGTACTTATGAAGATGGCAAAGTGGCAGGAGGAAGGATCAGCTATGTGAAACTTTTTTCGGCTATTGCACTTTTTATTTTGATTATTGCCTGCATCAATTTCATGAATCTGACCACAGCGAGATCCATGAGTCGATTGAAAGAAATCGGTGTCAAAAAGTCTATGGGGGCTAGCCGTGGAGGTCTTTTCGGACAGTTTATGGTGGAATCCTTACTGTTGACTTTCTTGGCTTTGCTTGTGGCAATGGTGGCAACATTTATACTACAACCATTTTTCAATCAGGTGACTTCCAAAACATTGAGTATGTCATTTCAGCCGGAGTTGATTCTTCTTTTATTGGGTATCTGGCTTCTTACAAGCTTTTTGGCGGGAATTTACCCAGCCGTTTATCTCTCCAAGTTTAAGCCTCTGGAGGTAATGAAATCGAATATCAAGGGAAGTTTTGGGGAATTGCTGGCGAGGAAAGGTCTGGTAGTTTTTCAGTTTGCCATTTCCCTTTTACTGATCATTGGGATCTCAGTGATCGGTAAGCAGATGTCCTTTATTCAAGATCAAAATCTCGGCTACAATCAGAGCCAACTCCTTCAGGTAAATGCCTCTGGTATCCATCCAAATCAGCTGGACTCCTTCTTGGCTGAGCTCAAAAATACTCCTGGAGTAGAGAACGCATCCAGTTTGAGTCATCCATTAGTTGGCTTGAGCAGCTCTACAATCGGTCTTACCTGGGAGGGTAAAAATCCGGATGAGCAGGTGAAGTTCGAAAATGTATCAGTCAACATGGGTCTGATCGAAACTATGGGTTTTGAATTAGTGGATGGTCGGGCATTTTCTCCTGACTTTGGAGAAGAAAATTCAAAGATAATTTTGAACGAAGCTGCAGTTCGAACCATAGGCTTTGAGGATCCAGTAGGGCAAATAGTAAATCTTTGGGGTGATGATAAAGAAGTGATAGGAGTGGTTAAGGATTTTAATTTTGAGTCATTGAAGGAGACTGTTAAACCGGCTTTCCTAAAATACGATCCGGGTTTTGCACAACGAATAATGGTAAGAATCAGCCCTCAAAATCAACAGGAAACCATTGCAGGAGTTGAGCAGCTTTTTGTGAAGCAAACCGCTCAGCCAATGGACTATTCATTCATGGATGAGGATTATCAATCATTGTATGCCGCTGAGCAACGGGTATCTAAGCTTGCAAAATACTTCGGAGTGATGGCGATTTTCTTGAGTTGTCTGGGACTATTTGGATTGGCAGCATTCACTGCTGAAAAGCGTAAGAAAGAGATTGGTGTACGCAAAGTAATGGGAGCTTCTACTTTCGGGATATTGACTTTGGTGTCCAAAGACTTCGTGCAGCTCATATTGGTATCTATCATCATTGCAGTGCCTTTGGCTTGGTACTTTGCTGATAACTGGTTGAAGACCTATGCTTATCAAACCAATTTGAGTTGGTGGATTTTTGCGGGATCTGGGTTTCTGCTGGTGATTATTGCGGTGGTAACTGTAGGAGTACAAGCCTATAAGGCGGCATCAGCCAATCCTGTGAATTCATTGAAAAGCGAGTGATTTTAAGTAGCTAGTATCAAGACATAAGTATCAAGATTCTAGATCCAAGAGTCAAGAACAAAGAATCAAGAAAACCTTCATTTACTTCTTTAATTATGCTTAAAAACTATGTTAAAATTGCTCTAAGGGGATTTTCGAAGCATAAACTCACCTTTTTCATCAATTTATTTGGACTATCTCTTGGGCTTTGGGCGGCGATCTTGATCGGGCTTTGGGTCAGATCAGAGATGAATGTCAATCAGGAATTTGCAGATGTGGATCAGATCTATCGTATCATGGAGCATCAGGCGTATGGCTCGGATGTTTTTACTACCACTTCCACTCCGGGAGTTTTGGCAGAAAGTATGAAGGAGAATCTGGCCGAGGTTGAGTATGCTTCGACTTACACTTGGGGGGAAAGCCAGCTTTTTATCCAAGGAGAAAACCGGCTAAAATTTACCGGTATCTATGCCCATCCTGACATTCTGCAAATTTTTCAGTTTGATGTGATCCAAGGGAATAGAGAAAACATGCTTACTGAGAATAACCATGTGATACTGACGGAGAAAACGGCAATAGCTCTTTTTGGCAGTATGGATGTGGTGGGGAAAGATGTGGAGATCAGAAAGGAGGTAGATTCGAAAAACTACATCGTGCGTGGGGTGTTGAAAGATCTCCCTGAGAGTTCCTCGGTTAAGTTTGATTATTTGCTTCCGTATTCGGTCTTTTTTGCAGAGAATGAATGGCTCAGTGATTGGGGAAACAATGGGCCAAACACTGTTGTAAAATTACGAAAGGGGACAGACGGAGAAGCATTTTCAGATCGTATTTCCGACTACATAGCGGAAAGAAATGAGGAGTCAAATGTAAATTTGTTTGCTTATCCGCTAGCGGATTTACACCTGCATGGAAGTTGGAAGGATGGGCAACCGATCGAAGGAAGGATCAAAAATGTAAAACTGTTTGGCATAATTGGGCTATTTGTGCTCATCATTGCTTGCATCAATTTTATGAATCTCAGTACGGCTAAATCCCAAAAGCGGGCTAAGGAAGTTGGCGTGAGAAAGGTGGCCGGGGCAAACAAACAATCACTTGTGCTGCAGTTCATGAGTGAGTCACTTTTGATTACGTTTTTTTCGGCTATTCTGGCGATACTTCTTGTAGAGGCTACACTTCCGGTTTTCAATAATCTCACGGGTAAAAGCATGACTGTTCCTTATGCTGAACTGACCTTTTGGCTTCAGTTGATGGCAGTTGTAGTATTTACAGGAATAGTAGCCGGAAGCTACCCTGCTTTTTATCTATCAGCTACCAAAGTAGTATCAGTATTTCGTTCATTCACCCGGGCTGGAAAAGGTGTGGTACTGGCCAGAAAGGGCTTGGTATTATTCCAGTTTATCCTGGCCACTATTCTGATCGTCGCTACCCTAGTGGTATATCAGCAGATCAATTACGCACTTAATCAGGACTTGGGATATTCCAAAGATCAGCTTGTTCACGTGACTTTAGAGGGCAACCTGTTGAAGAATTTTGATGTATTCAAAACAGAATTGGAGAAGAATGAGAACATAGAGTCTGTGACCAGATCCTCTTTTGGAATGCTGGGAAGGAATTCCAATACTGGAGGAGTGTCATGGGAGGGAAAAGACCCTGCAAATTCCGCGCTTTTTGAAATTATCCGGGTGGACTATGATTTTGCCAGAACTATGGGATTGGACCTAGTGAAAGGGAGAGATTTTAATAGAATAAATGGAGCAGACTCTATTTCGGGAGCAATTCTCAACCAGACAGCCTATGATTTGATGGCAAAGGATAACGAGGGAGGTGAATTCTTTAGGATGTGGGAGGAGGAATATTCTATTACCGGGCTTGTAAAGGATTTCCATTTCGAAAGTTTCAGACAAAATGTGGCACCTGCTATCATACTTCTTGAACCTGACAATACTTGGGTAGGATTTGTCAAGGTTAATTCCGATGATATGCCTGGAACCATCTCGTACATAGAAAATGTAGCCAAAAATCTGAATCCTGAGTTTCCTTTCGACTACAGTTTCATGGATGAAAATTATGCAAGACTGTACCAGGAGGATGTGAGATTGCGGGATTTGGCGCAATACTTCAGCATCTTAACAATCTTGATCTCTTGTCTTGGGCTATTGGGACTGTCGGCGCATATTGCAGAGCAGAAAACAAAGGAAATCGGCATACGAAAAGTGCTGGGAGCATCCACGCTTTCCATTCTTCAGGTGATCAACAGAGAGTTTATTTTGATAGTGGCGTTATCTATTGCAATAGGTTCGGGCTTGGCTTTTTGGCTGATGCAGGATTGGCTGGAAGGCTATCAATACAAGATCAGCTTTGAGTGGTGGTTTATCCCGCTCGCAGCAGCTACCATTCTGGGAATTGCCTTGTTGACCGTCACCCTTCAATCATTGAAGGCTGCTAATTCCAATCCGGTGAAGGCGATTAAGAGCGAATAGGGGTTGTTCGTCATTGCGATCCGCCACAGGCGGAGAAGCAATCTCGTCGTAACTAACTTTGACTTAGAGTATCAAGAAGGCAGTATTAAGTAGCTAGAATCAAGACTGGGGGAGAGAGTGGTAAGGTTTGTATGTGGTGAGAAGTAAAAGGTAAAAAGCATTAAGAAGTATAAGAGTCAGATCGGATTCTGTCATTGTACAGGACGAAGGAGTTCGGCAGTCTCATCGTTAAAAACCTAGTTTTAGTTATTATTTCGTAATTGCGATCCGTCACAGGCGGAGAAACAATCTCATCGTAACTAACTTCAGCCTTTAGTGAAATCAGTCCGATACTATGATCTTTGAGACCCAGACCACAGGAGGAGATGAATAAAAGTTGTCTAATTCTGGCTAAAAATTTTTGGAAAAACATAACTTGTAGCTAGATGGAAGATGATATCAGATGGCAGCAGCGTTTTTCCAATTTCAATAAGGCCTTTTTGAAATTGTCCCAAGCAGTGACTCAGGCTAAGGAGAAAAAAATGTCAGAACTGGAGACGGAAGGATTGATACAGCGATTTGAATATACCTATGAACTTGCTTGGAAAACACTTCAGGGCTACATCAAGGATATTGGTATATCGGATATTAATGGTCCATCTAAAGTTTTGCAGGAAGCCCTCAAAATGGAGTTAATTACCGATTCCGCAGGCTGGGTCAAATTGAAAAAAAGTAGGGAGAAAACTTCTCACACTTATAATCCTGAGACTGCGGAGGAAATTAAAGATTTGATTTTGGATCAATTCTATCAGCTTTTTGTAGACCTCCAAGCCAAGCTTGAATCTGAAAGATCAGGAAATCAGGGATTATTAGGTTTATGAAATCGAGCATGACTCAAGCGTCACACAGTGGGATGATTATTAACCCTGCGAGATTCCATGTGACCCATAAAAAACAAATTATAAACACATGAAAAATACTGGAATCAGCGAAAGCGTCTTATCGGAAATGAAGACTGTTTTTTCCAATTTCCCGGAAGTTGAAAAAGCAGTTCTTTTTGGCTCTAGGGCTAAAGGCAACTTTTATGAGGGTTCTGATATTGACATTGCTGTGTTTGGAGGAAAGCTGAATTTTGAACAGACACTTGATCTTTCGATTGAACTAGATACAATAGGATTACTACAAGCTATAGATTTGGTTCATTTTGAAAAAATAAAGGAACCAGAATTAAAAAAGCATATTGAACGGGTAGGAGTTCGAATTTATGACCGGGAACTGGTTTTGAAAAATTAGATGTTTTTCTTGCTTCTGCAATCTGCGTATAAAGGGCAACGGCGAAGAGACACAGACCAGGGCGGATATTTTGGAAACTTTCATTGCGATCCGCCATAGGCTGTGAAGCAATCTCGTCGAAACAAACCTCACTTCTTTTGTTATTTCGTCATTGGTAGACGAGGAACGAGGCGTGGCAATCTCGTCGTTAGTATTTGGGATTGCTTCGTTCCTCCCAATGACGTATTTTTAAAGAACCTGAAACTTATCTTCCGAACACTTATGCATTCCATTTCACTTTTTGCGCTAGGCATACTACTTTGTTTTTGCACCACAAAACTTCCCGCAAACCAAACCGAAGAACCCCGCCAAGAAATAAAAACGGGCGCTGAGCAAACGGACTTGTACCGGCCATTATTGGAAGGGAAAAGGGTAGCGGTGTTGGCAAATCAAACATCTATCATTGGCAAAACCCATCTGGTGGATAGCCTGCAAAAGTTGGGAATTAACATAGTAAAAGTTTTTGGCCCAGAGCACGGTTTTCGAGGTGATGCCAGTGCCGGTGCCGATGTGGTTAATTTCATAGATGAGCAGACGGGAATTCCCATTATATCTTTATATGGGAAAAAGAATAAACCCAGCAAACAAGATTTGCAGGATGTAGATATTTTGATCTATGACCTACAGGATGTAGGCGTTCGTTTTTATACAAACATCAATGCCTTGGCTCGTTTGATGGAAGCTTGTGAAGAAAATAACAAACACTTGTTGATTTTGGACAGACCAAATCCCAATGGTTATCTGATTGATGGCCCAGTGCTGGATATGAAGTATGAATCAGGCATTGGGATGTTTCCCATTCCGATGTCTCATGGGCTCACTGTGGGTGAGTTTGCTATGATGGCCAATGGAGAGGGTTGGTTGAGCAATGGGAAAAAGGCGGATATTCAAATAATTCCCGTAGCAAACTATGCACACGATATGCCCTATATTTTGCCTGTAAGCCCTTCACCAAATTTGAATACACCGCAGTCGGTATTGTTATATCCCAGCCTTTGCATGTTTGAAGGGGTTTACGTAAATCATGGCCGAGGAACCTATTTTCCCTTTACAGTATTGGGGAGTCCGGCCTACAAAGATATTTACGATTTCAGCTTTATACCCACAGGTATAAAAGGAATGGCTGAAACCCCAATTTTCATGGACGAAGTATGCTATGGCCTTGACCTGCGTGAGTATGATACCGAGCTATTAAGGAAGAGCGGACAAATCAACTTTGACTGGATACGGGAACTCTACAAAGCCAGTCCGGAAAAGGAGAAGTTTTTTGATTCTAAGTTGAGCAATCAGATGAATAACATCGAGATCCAGATTGGTAGAGGAGATTTCAGACAGCAGATAATTGATGATGTTCCTATGGAAGTCATCAGAGCGGGTTGGGAACCGGAGCTTTCAGCATACAAGGAAATGCGGTTGAAGTATTTACTTTATCCATAAGGATTATTCTAGGTAATTGTATCGTATGAGAATCATTGGTCCTACGGGCGAATCATCATTTGCCCTATCTTACAATTGATTCCCAATTAGCATTTCGAATTGTGACTTCTGAGAGCAACCACAATTAGCTCTAAAACTAATCCTTCAGAGTTTGGAAAACCCCAAAGGATATCGACCGCAAGCGAACAAAATTGTTCGGAAGATTTGCCTCAATTAAGATTTTATTAGCTCTGGGAGTTCTTTTGAGCCTTTTTGACTGGCATAGAAGTGGAATTGAATAGGTCGCCGTTGCGAACGACGAAGGAGTGCGGCAATCTGAGATTGCTTCAGGGCAAGATGGCTAGGGAGAAATTATGTATGATGATGCCCTTCGAAATGACGGTGAGACTGCTTCAGGCCTCATAGTTACGACTAGAGACTGCTTCGTTCCTCGCAGTGACGATGGCTTCTTTCTTCGCAATGACGATGAGACTGCTTCAGGCCTCATAGTTACGACTAGAGACTGCTTCGTTCCTCGCAGTGACGAATAAAGACTGTCTCGCAGTGACGATAAGAGAATATTTCAATTTTTAAATCAGTAGAATAATGTGGAAAAACTATCTGAAAATCGCCTGGAGAAATATTACCCGAAGTAAAGGGTATGCATTTATCAATATCTCTGGACTGGGAATCGGTATGTCTGCCTCGATATTGATACTTGTTTGGGTTCAATTCGAAATGTCTGTTGACCGCTTTCATGAAAATTCAGATCGAGTCTATGCGAACTGGAGAAATGCTGAAATGCAAGGTGAGGTATTCACCTGGGATTATACACCTGCGCCCTATGCACATGCTATAAAAGAGCAGTTTCCGGAAGTGGAAGAGGTGGCGAGAATCACAGAATGGGATCAGCAGCTTCTTACAGTGGGAGAAAATAACTTTTATGAAGAATCCACTTTTACCGATCCGGGATTCTTTAAGATGTTTAGTTTCGAAGCATTGGAAGGCGATCCGGTAGCTTCATTGACGGAACCCGGGAATATTGTGTTGACAGAGTCGGTGGCCAAAAAGCTATTTGGGGATTCTCCGGCAATTGGAAAAACCGTCACTGTGGAAAAGCAACTGGATTTTGAGGTAAAGGCTGTTATCAAAGATTTGCCTGAAAACACGGACTTCCCTTTTACGGTATTTTTACCTTTCAAGAAGCTGGAAGCGATGGGTTGGGCGGATGACTACTGGGGGAACAATTCTTACCGCACATTTACCATGCTAAATGAGGGGACAGACCTCGCTTCATTTAATCAGAAGTTTAATGACTTCACAGCAAAAAATTCAGAAATGGATGAAGTTTCTGATTTCCTTTTTCCGATACGTGATCTGCATCTGTATTCGAAGTTTGAAAATGGAAAATCTGTTGGTGGCAAAATAGAGATGATTCGGATGTTTGGGATTGTTTCCATTATAGTTTTATTCATAGCTGCTATCAATTTCGTGAATCTGAGCACTGCTCAAAGTGACAGGCGATCTAAAGAAGTTGGAATTAGAAAGATATCAGGAGCAGGCAAAGGAATGCTTGTTGGGCAGTTCTTGGCTGAATCTGTTTTAATTGCTCTTGCGGCTTACCTGCTAGCCATATTTATTGTCTCCTTGTCTTTTTCAGCATTTAAAGATTTGGTTGGACAAGAACTGGAGAACCCTTTTACCCAGCCCTATTTCTGGGGAATTTCTGTGATTTATGTCTTCATTACAGGAATATTGGCTGGAAGCTATCCTGCATTTTTACTAAGTTCTTATAAGCCGGCTGTGGTTTTCAAGTCTAAAATGAATACAAAAAGAAGTTTTGGATTGAAGCCTCGGGAAGTCTTGGTTGTGTTTCAATTTGCGGTGGTAGTCACGTTGATCTCATGTGTTTGGATAGTCCAAGACCAGATGACCTTTGTCCAAAATAGAGACATTGGGATAACTAAGGAGAATCTGATTTTTCATACGGTAACTCAAAATATGAGAGATAATAAAGCTGCCCTCCGCAATGAATTGCTGGCACTCCCTGAAGTGGCTGAAGTGAGTTATACTTTTTCTCCTTTGACAAATATCCACAGTGATACTGATGGCATGGAATGGCAGGGTAAGGACCCCGAGTTCAGGCCATTGATTAGCCGAATGGGGACGGATGCAAATTTGGTGAAAACGGCTGGGATGGAGTTAGTCGCTGGAAGGGATATCGACATTTATACCTTTCCGGGTGATAGTCTTTCGGCAATAGTAAATGAAAAAGCTGCGAAAGTTATGGGTTTTGAAAATCCAATTGGTCAGGTGATTAAGGACGATTCGTATGAGTTTACCATCGTGGGTGTAGTAAAGGATTTTATTATGGAATCTCCTTTTGATGATGTGATTCCAATAATGGTAATGGGACCAAAGCGTAACTTGGATTTTATCCATATACGTTTTGCAGCTGGAGGAGACTATTCGAATTCTTTGGCCAGTGTGGAGACTGTTTTTAACAAGTTTAATCCCGATTCACCTTTTGAGTATAAGTTCGTGGATGAGGAACATGCCCGGAAATTCAGCTCTCAGGAGCGCACAGCTAAGCTTACCTCGCTCTTCACAGGCTTGGCAGTACTGATATCCTGTATGGGGCTATATGGGTTGGCTACTTTCATCGCAGAGCGCAGAAAAAAGGAGATCTCTGTACGAAAAGTCATGGGAGCTTCTGTGACCAGCGTGGTAGGTTTGATCTCTTCAGAATTCACCAAATTGGTAATCATTTCCGTGATCATTGGCATCCCGGCAACCTGGTATTTTATGAGTGACTGGCTGGAGACATTTGCCTATAGGACTAGCATAGACTGGACTATATTCTTATGGACTGGCGGGATTACACTTTTGATTGCATTATTGACAGTGAGTTCACAGGCGATCAAAGCAGCACTGGTAAATCCTGCGGAGACGCTGAAAAGCGAATGAGGGGATTGAGGATTTATGATTTCGGAGATACGATTGGGGATTTACGTCATTGGTAACGACAGAGGAGTGAAGCAATCTGCTAGTGACTCTTAAATAGTTTGCTTCGCTCGTTCCTCGCTACCTAACGAGTCAGTTACGTCATTGCGTGGAGGAGGTACGACGACAAAGCAATCTGTTTTGTGGATTCACGATCAGATTGCTTCAGGGCAAGATGTCTAAAGTGTAATTATGAGTCATGTTGCCCTTCGCAATGATGAATAAAACGAATGATGAATAATGAATATCGAATGATGAACGCTGAATGTTGAAGTACTAGAATTAAGAACAACTTAGAATTATCTACCATGTGGAAAAACTACCTTAAAATCGGCTGGAGAGTCTTAAAGAAAAACAGACTTTATACCATTCTCAATGTATTGGGCCTGACGATGGGGATTTCCGGGTTTTTGATGATAATGCTTTTTATTCAGGACGAGGTGAATTACGATCGCTTCTATCCTGAATCTGAATCGGTTTTTCGGATTACATCCCATTGGGGAGATTACAGCACTGCTAGCTATGCAACTGCACCACCTGCACTAGGTCCGAGGATTCAAGCAGATATTCCTGAAGTAGAAGCTGTCACCCGGGTTTTGAAGTGGAATGATTTTACCATACAGCCAGGCTCAGGCCAGAATAAGGAGCAGGTTTTTCGTGAGGAAAAAGTCTATTACGCAGAGCCTAACTTCTTTGATGTTTTTGATCTAAATCTGCTGGCAGGAAATAAGGAGAAAGCATTGGCAGACTCCAAGAATGTTGTGATTACGGAGAGCTTGGGACATAAATACTTTGGCGATGTTACTCCCTACGAGATGGTCGGAAAATCCATTCTCATGGGCAGCAATAATCCGGATTTGAAGCAGATTTCCGCTGTTGTGGAAGATATTCCTGCTCAATCGCATTTTCATTTTGACATGCTGGTATATGAGCCAGGCATGAATGCCGAGATATTTGACATGGATACCTGGTCTTGGGCTATACTTTATACCTATGCGAAGTTCCCAAAGGAAAAACAGCAGGTAGTTGCCGAAAAACTTGACCGCATAGTTGCCGACTTTGCTATCCCAATGCTGGGAGGTGAAGATGAGAATTCTAATTATAATCTGAAGGTAATGCCCGTGCAGGATATTCATCTAAACTCGCATTTACTTCGAGAACATGAGGCGAATGGCTATCAGAGTTACATTTATATTTTCTCATTGGTGGCCGCATTTGTCCTGCTGTTGGCTTGTATTAATTTTATGAATTTGGCAACCGCCAAAGCAGGACTTCGCTCTATGGAAGTGGGTGTGCGCAAAGTAATGGGATCGCGGAAATCCCAACTCATCTATCAGTTCCTCACCGAAGCACTTCTATTGGTGTTGATCAGTGTAGCTATTTCATTGGTAATCGTAGCACTCAGCAATGGGCTTTTCAATCAACTTACAGGAAAAAATCTACAGTTCAATCTCTACACCAACAACATGATACTGTGGATATGTCCGACATTGATAGTTGTGCTGACGCTGCTTTCGGGATTTTATCCCGCATTTTATCTTTCCTCTTTCAAGCCGCTGCAAACCATCAAGCGACAATTATCAGTTGGAAAAAACAGCCACAGTTTTCGCAATGGATTGGTGGTGTTTCAGTTTGCTACTTCGCTTACACTGATTATTTGTACACTGCTGGTTCAGCGTCAGATGAGCTTTATTCAAAATTCTGATCCAGGTTTTGATCGGGATCAGTTGGTGATAATTCATAATGACGGGGAAATCCAAAATTCCCAGCGGGAGGATTTCAAAGGTCATTTTGTGTCCAGCTCGAATGTGCAGACGCTGAGCTTTTCTACAGGAATTCCCATGTCAGGTCAATTCCAGATGCGTTCCTTTAATCTTCCAACCAGTGATTTGGAGCAAGGAATGAATTGGTACGAAGCGGATGCTTCTTATTTGGATACCTATCAATTCAAACTTCTGGAGGGTCGGAACTTTGGAGAAACATCCGGCGCTGATCAAAACAAGATCATAATCAATGAAATAGCGGCAAAGCAATTGGGGATTTTGGATGATCCTTTAGGCCAGTTGGTAATGAAAAATGAAGGAGAAAATGATGAGGCCACACTTGAAGTCATCGGGATGGTAGAGAATTTTAATTTTGAATCTTTTCGAAATGAGATTAAACCGCTCGTGATAGAATACATACACGATTACTTCCTTAGAGATTATATTTCTGTAAAGATTCAGGGTGGAAACATCGAGGCAGGAGTGGAAGAGTTGGAGTTGGCTTGGAAGCAATATGAACCACGTGTGCCGATGAATTACAGCTTCTTGGATGAGGATTTTGGAAGAGTCTATCAGTCTGAAATGAAAATGGCAAACCTGCTTCAGGTGTTGACAGGGATTTCGATTATCATCGCCTGTTTGGGTTTATTTGGATTGACTGCTTATACCACTGAGTTGAGGAATAAAGAAATCGGAATTCGGAAGGTATTCGGAGCGACTATGCCGGAGATATTCCTGATGCTTTCGGCTTCTTATTTCAAATTGATTTTGATTGCTATGCTGATTGCCTTACCGGTTGCTCTGATATTTATGAAGAGTTGGCTGGAGGAATTTGCCTACAGAACAGGAATTGAGATTTGGGTGGTTATCCTCGCTGTTTTTGCGTGCTTTGGATTGGCTTTGGCCACGATTTTCTTCCAGACATATAAAAGCATCCGTGCAAATCCCGTGAAGGCATTGAAAAGTGAATAGTAAGTGATGGGAATGTCTCCCGCCAGCGCAGAAGGCGTAAAGAAAATAGGCGTGCAACGGCGCTACGACGCAGCGAAAATATACTCTGATTATCCGCAATGATGCCAGTTACCTTAGATCCTTCGCTCAGCACAGGTTTTGGGTTTCCTCCTTGCGAGGCACAGCCTGCCCCGATGAGTCGGGGAAGGAATCTGTTTTGTGGAATCACGGTCAGATTGCATCAGGGCAAGATGTCTAAAGTGTAATTAAGAGTCATGTTGCCCTTCGCAATGACGACATGGCTCAGGATATTAGTTCATGCGCTCCAAAACGAGCAATCGGACATCTACAAATTGAGAGCCTTTTATTTCTAAAGCCTTCATAGTAATCGGATGACGTCCTTTGTCCAATTGAATTACTCCCATTTCCAAAGGCATGAAATCTTTCTCGTAAGATTCATCACGAGGAGAACGATCGTATTCTACTCCTACAAAATCTGGATCATGGGCCTCTTTGATAGTGGTTTTTACTTCATTTTGTCCCTGAGTTAATAGGAGGGTAGAACCAACTGCCGATTCCTTACCTGTGTAATAGACTGTCGCCAAGTACTTGCCCGAGGTGAGGATATCTGTATCCCAAGTGATGCTATCCTTGGTGGATGTCCAATTGGTGAAAAAAGAAGAGTTTGGATGAATGCTGGATCGCTGAATGTCGCCATGAGGAATGCCATCTCTAGCAGGAAGGAGAGTGTATTTGCTTCCTTCATATCCTACAGGAAATATTTCCTCCCTATTACGGTCAAGCTCTGACAATACCGAGTTGATCCATGCTTCTTTCGCATCGATCAATTGGGAAAGAATAGTTTCTGAAGGTTGAGATATCGCATGAAGTTGTCCTGGGTCTGAGTCTAAGTCGAAGAGATTGTTGTCGCTATCAAGTATGTAGTTTTGGTTTCGGACACTGACTTTGCCATTCCAATGACTGTAAACAATTCGCTCTTTCCATGTTTCATTAGACGCCATTAGTAGAGGTTTTAAACTCACACCATCTATAGGCTTATCGAATGAGGTTGTGATATCCGCCAAATCAATTAGGGATGGCAAAATGTCTATTGTGCTAGCAAGGTGGGCGATGATTTGCGGTTTTAACTGGTCTTTCCAATACATGATGAAAGGAGAGCGTACTCCGCCCTCATCAGTGCTTCCCTTGATGCCCTTCAGTCCGTCATTCCATCTCCAGCCATTTGGCCCATTGTCAGACATATAGATTACTATCGTGTTTTCCAGAAGCATTAAGCTGTCCAGTTTATCCATCACCCTGCCGACATTCCAGTCTAGGTTTTCACAAAGTGCATAGGCAGCCCGCGTCTTATTTATCATTTCTTTCTCACCGTATCGATGTGTGGAATCAATGTTGGCATCTTTGTATTTGTCCCACCACTTATCGGGAACCTGCATCGGACTGTGTGGAGTATTGTATGCCAAATAAACGAAGAATGGTTGATCCGTATTTTTCTCGATGTAGTCCAGCGCATTGTCTGTTAAATCATCGATAATGAACCCATTCCCTTTGGTTACTTGGCCGTTTCGTTCTAGCATAGGGCTGAAATAATTACCCCAATGTCCCGAGGCAAAGCCATAGAACTCATCAAAACCTCTGTTATTGGGATGATATGGAGGTTGGGATCCATTGTGCCATTTGCCAAAGGCTGCGGTATTATATCCATTTGATTGGAAGATTTCGGCAACAGTTGTTTCATCAAGGTCTAATCGTTCACCGCCTCTTGAGGTAGAATAAACCCCACCTCTGGGATGGTACCTACCTGTTAGAATCTCAGCTCGGGTAGGAGAACATACTGGGTTTACATAAAATCTACTGAATTGAACACCCTTTAGTGCCAGTTGGTCAATATTCGGAGTAGATACATTAGGATTACCATTGATTCCCAGATCTCCCCAACCTTGGTCATCTGTCACGATGAGTATGATGTTTGGTTTGATTTTTTCTTCTGAATCAGAACTGCAGGATTGGAAAAGTAGTACTCCAATTCCAACTATCAGATAAAACATGCTTTTTGGCTTTTTTGCCATGGTTACAAGGGTTGGGTGGCGAAAGGATTTTCTAAGGTAATTTAAAATGATTATCCGCAATGATGCCAGTAGCCATATTTCCTTGTTTTACTGGCTGGAGGACCGATGACGGGTGACCGAAGTGGCTTCAATGCTACTGTTGACCAAACTTTTTAATGCTTTAGTCTCTTTACTGGCGGAAAAGCGGATATACATATAATTTAATAATAGATAAAGCTACCAAAGTCTACACATCTATGCCCGTGTAGGTACCATTTGGCCTATCTGATTAGTAAACTTTGTTGCACTCATATATTCAAAGCGCCTCCTCCTGAATTAGCACTCAGGGGATTATTTGAATTGCGTCCACAAAAAAAGCCCGAATTAACTCCGGGCTTTAGTGTTATCATATTAAGTCTTTTCTTAGAATATGCCTTTGAACTGCTCTAATTTTTGATCCACTTGAGTATCTACTTCAAATGAAAGCATGACATCTGCCCACATAAAAGTAACTGATGCCACCTTATTGTCCTCAGCGGAGATGAAGAAAGCAAGTCTTTCAAAGGTCTCAGGTGCTGCTATTGGAGCTACTTTGATCGCTACCGCATCGTCTTTTGCCATGGCCTCCTCGTCTATCTTACCATCTTTCATGTAGGCAAAAACTGCATTTGCCTTACTGTTCAGGTGTATAGTCCAGTCTCCGGTTTCTTGAGGTGTGATGAATAGGGAGTATTTTCCAGCTCCTATATTTTTGCCAGCAATACTCACCCCTGTGCTGAATTCGATAGTCGTTGGGCCATTGGCACCGGCTCTCCAGGTGACGCCATATTTTTCCAATTCACCGAATACTTTTCGGCCTTTTACCGCTGGTGAGGAGTAATCAATACTGATTTTGGTGAAACCTACATTTTGAGCAACATAAGCAGAGGGACTTGGTGCTGGAGCCTGTACCTGCGCAAAAGATATTGTGGAAACTGAGAAAAAGAGAATCAGGGCAAGTGCCGATAAAAAGAGTTTGTTGTTTTTCATGTGATATAATTGTTTTGGTTATTGAGAGAGTAAGCTAAATCAATTTTTGCAAAATGTGTATATGAAGAATTGTAAATGAGTACTTCTCCACTTTCTTTTAGATGATAATCCTATCCAAAAGAACTGAATTAAAGTAGGTACTCACGAAGCAATAGTTACACCAAGGGATTTTTAGCTTCAGTTAGTTTGTTTTTGATGGTTTTCATCAAGTTCTTCGGATAGCTTCTGTTTCCAAGATAAAGATCGGTCATAAATGACATCGCATAATCACCATATTTTTTTAAAAGCAGGTTCCTGATAATTCTATAGTTGTAAAACCACTTAGCGGCAGTCTGAGAAATGTTGAGTTCTGGCAACAATTCTTTCTCTAGTTTTTGCTGGTAAATTGCTCCTGCTTTTTCTGGATTCAATCCAGATTCGAAGATTGCTTCCGCTACCAATTCTCCACTCCACAATGCATTGGAAATCCCCTCTGCTGTCAGCGAATCAGCAAATCCTGCTGCATCCCCAATCAGAAATACATTTTTCTTATAAAATCCATCTGTGCGAGGGGAAATTGGAATCTGATAACCATGTGCTTTTTCACTTAGGATTTCTTTAATGCCCAGCTTTTCTACATACTTTTTGTAGTATGCCTTCAGGTCAATTCTCTTTCTTCGTGTAGAAGCTATACCTAAGGAAAGGTGATTTTTCTTGGGGAAACTCCAGGCATATCCATGTGGGACGCTATCCATGTCAAACCTAACTTCTTTGGAAAGCCGTTCGAAATCTTCGTGATTTACCTCCACTTCATATTCCAAAGCAGGAATGAGTTTACGGGTTTCCTTCCATCCAGCTAACTTGGCCGTGGGACTTAACGCCCCATCCGCAGCAATGATCAGCTTTGCATGGATATCACCTTTACTTGTATGAAGCGTGGGATGATCGCCAAAAGTGATATCTATGAGCTTATGATCCTGTTTTATATTGACTCCAAGTTCCTTGGCTTTTTCGATAAGGAAATGGTCAAACTTATCCCGCATCACCATGCTGATAACGGGAACATCACGCTCAGCAGTAAGCACTTTCTTCTCACCCTCAAAGTAGAGTTTTATCTGGCAAAATTCCCGTTCTACGGCTGCGCTGATATCAAAAGGCAGCTTCCGTCTTCCTCTGTAAACCAATCCTCCGCCACAGGTCTTATATCTGGGCAAGGTTTCCTTTTCGATTATCACGGTAGAAATACCGCTTTTTGCCAAGTGATATGCTGCCATAGCACCTGCAGGCCCACTACCTATTATCGCTACATCATAGTGACTCATGTACTCAATAGAAAATCAATGTTAAAAATCCACTGGAAAGAAAATGTAAAATAGGCGCAATGCTACAGGATTAGTGTAAACATCTCAATATTCTAAGATAAGGTTGAGCTTTAAGGGATAGATTTGAGTTTTACTTCTAATTCTTCTCTAGTTCCTTTTTGATAAAAGCTACACTCAAGGGAATCTGAGTGACCGATCTTGAACTTTCGTCTTCAATGCTCAAGTATTTGGTTCCTTGATTTCTAGCCTCCTTGATTATTCCTGCGATATCAATGTCACCTGTACCCAGAACTACATTGGTTTCTACGTCTCCACGTCCATCTTTTGATCCAGGAGTTCCTTTTTTGCGATCTTTGAGATGTAGTATAGGGAATTTGCCAGGGTATTTTTTCATGATCTTCAAAGGATCTCCACCGCCCATTTTTACCCAGAAGACATCCAAGTTGAACTCAAAGTTTTTGGCGTGATGAAGCATATAATCAAACCTGACCTTTCTGCGATCCTTCGCAAATTCATAGCCGTGTGGATGATATAAAAAAGTGATCCCTTCTTTACTGAGTTCTTCTCCTACAGCATTGAAGAGCGCAGTCGCTATTTTAATTTCCTCTATGGAAATAGGGCCTTCAGCATGAGGAATCCAATAGCAAGTGGCATATTTCGCACCATATTTTTTCGCTTTGTCAATAATTGGTTGTAAGTCCTTGGTGAGTTGGTTGTAATCAGCACCTACCCCGATGATACGCAGGTTATTCTCAGCGAGAAGTTTGGCATATTCCTCATCAGACATTCCATACCCGCCACCGCCTTCCAATGCTGATATTCCCCATTCGGAGATAAGCTGATGGTATTTCACTGGATCCACCTTCATTTCATTTCGTAGGGAATAAAGCTGTAGCGCCACTTCCTGCGCTTGTAGTTCCATGAGTGGTGAGACTACAAATAGACTTATTAAGAGTATTTTAATGTGTGTTTTCATGTGATTATAATTAGTTTTTCAAAGGTCACGTCTGCATTCCGACCTTTAGGTGGTAGAAAATCATCCAAGTGTGTGACGCTTGAGTCATGCTCGATTTCATGATTGGTTAAATTAGGGTTGACCTAAACTATGGAAAATTCTGCAGTTTTCGATAGTAATCCTTAAATTCAAGCTTTACCCTTAATGTATGAAATCTGATCGAAGAACATTTATCCAAAAAACATCCCTGATGGGACTTGCTATGTCTATTTCACCTTCTTTTTCTTTCGCTCAAAACCGAGATATGCTAATTGGTCACGGTAATTTTCAATATCAAGTTGATGCAAAATGGGGTTTGCTTGATCCTGCCAAGGTACCAGTGAATAACTGCCACGAGATGGTAATGGATCGCAAAGGACGCATGATCATGGTCACCGATGAGCCTAAAAATAACATCATTAGCTACGATCAATCGGGTAAATTCCTCAGTGCATGGACACTAGGGATGGATCGTGCGCATGGATTGACGCTTGTAGATGAAGGCGATGCAGAATACCTCTGGATTTCGGATAATGCGGGCAGGGTAGTGAAGACTACTCTAGATGGCACCGTCGTGATGGAGATAGTTTCTCCGGTGAAAGAAGGACTCTATACAGATAAAATGCCCTTTGTGCCCACAGAGACTGCTGTAGCTCCCAATGGAGACCTGTATGTAGCGGATGGGTATGGCTCTCAGTTTTTCCTTCATTACGATAAAAACGGCAAGTTTATAAGGAAATTCGGAGGAAGTGGATCTGGCGATGCACAGTTTAGTACAGCTCATGGTATTACGGTTGATCAGCGTGGGGGCAAAACGCCAACTTTGCTTTGCACCTCCCGTGGGCATAATTCTTTCAAGCGATTTACCATGGATGGAGACTATCTAGAGACTATTTTCATGCCAGGCGCTTTCGTATGCCGTCCGGTGATTCATGGAGACCATCTCTATGCAGGAGTGTGCTGGTCTAGACTTAGATATTTAGAGCAAACACCCGACTCGGGTTTTGTGACTATTTTGGATCAGGACAATAAGGTGGTCTCCAATCCTGGAGGAACAGCGCCTGAGTACAGAGATGGGGAACTTCAGCTCATGGTGCAGTCAGAGCCCATCTTCAAGCATTGTCATGATGTATGTATAGATCAGGATGAAAATATTTATGTATGTCAATGGAATGCTGGAAAAACCTATCCTATAAAGCTTTCAAGAGTTTGATGGAAAAGTACTGATTATCTGATAGTCTCGTGTATTTTGCAATTCTATTATTCATAATTTCCTAACTTATGAACCAAGTAACAGTAGGCTGGTTTGAAATTCCAGTGAGTGATATGGATAGAGCTATCTCTTTTTACTAAATGGTTTTTGGCTGTAGCCTAAATAAAATTGACATGGGAGATTTTCAAATGGCAATGTTTCCCAGTGAAAGTGGTGGAGAAGGAGCTGGGGGAAGTTTGGTTCTTCATCAGCAATTCTATAAACCAAGTTATTTAGCTGGTACCTTAATCTACTTTTCTTCGGATGACGTATCTGAGGAACTTGCAAAAGTGGAAGAGGCTGGAGGCACTATATTGATTTCCAAAAGGATAATTTCACCTGAACATGGTTATATGGGTGTTTTTGGATTCAGAAGGCAATCGCATAGCACTTCATTCTATGAGTTAGTCTGACCTTGAATAAGTCGAGCATGTGTTTTTAGCCATGATTAGTGTGCCCAATCTCTCAAAAAGACTGGATTTTCTTATTTTCAAATCATTTTAGTAAAGAGTTTTTATGCTACTGACCAAAGGCTTAGTGCTTTCCGAGGAGAATGTCACCAATCTGGACTATATCCAAAAGCAAATTGCGATCATAATTTCACTTTTAGCATTCGTATTATTATTGATACTAGGTGTTTCAGATGCATTTCTTGGGATGTCTCCAGTGATTTTTTGGATTAAAATTGGAATATCTTTTCCTTTTTTGGCAGCCTATTTTTTGGTTTCTAAGTATGGCAAGGTACAACTGGCATTAAATATTCTACTCATTCTGGCTCACATAGTAATCTGCTTTAACTTTCTCTATAATGACGGAAATGATGGCCCTACGATTTACGCGTTTTTCTTGATGCTGGTTGTTTCCTCCGTGCTGATTCAGGGCTGGCTTAAAGTTGTTTGGTTTCTAGGCTCTTTATCCACGTTTTTCTTGCTTTTTTATGCTGAAGCTCACGGATATATTAAAGTTGAGCATTATTATGAGGGGCCTCAGCATCAATTTATCGACCATGCAGTTTCTATTCTATGGATTAGTTTATTTGTGTTTACCGTGTTGCATTTTTTCGTGAAAAGCTACCAGAACCAAAGTCAATTGCTCCATGCAATTAAGCTGAGACAGGAGAAGGCAATAGAGGAAGTGAAGATGCTAAATGATCAGAAAAATAAATTGATCGCCTTGCTTTCGCATGATTTGAAGAATCCTATTGGCATGCTTCACACTACGCTTGATCTTGTGGACAAAGATGCCTTTGAGCCAGGAGAAATGGAGCAGATTCTGAGGAACCTGAGAAGCCAAAGTTTTCATCTCAATAAAGTACTCAACAATACGCTGAGTTGGGTGATGACGGAATTAGAAGATACGCCTATCCAACTTCATCAGATTAGTCTGTCCGCTCTGACCCATGAAATGAAGGAGATGATGCAACTACAGGCCACTGAAAAGAATCAACTAATTGAAGTTTCTATTGAGGGAGGGGATCATGATATTTCAATAGCGATCAATGAAATCAAAATCATTCTTAAGAACCTGCTTGACAATGCGATAAAATTTTCTGCCCTGAATTCAACTATTAACCTGAATCTAAAGATCAATAAGGATGAATTAAATTGGGAGGTCTGCAACCAGGGAGCTACAATTTCGCAGGGAGATCAAAAGGATTTGTTTGCATTCCGGGCAAGAACCTCATACGGTACCAAAAAGGAAAAAGGGACAGGTGTAGGCTTACCGCTATGCAAAAGAATAGCAGATAAAATTAAGTTTGATCTGAAATATACCAGTAGTCCTGACCAGAAGAACTGCTTCACCTTAACAAAGAAGCTAGGCTAAAGAATCACTACTCTAAGGCTCATAGCTCCGTGGGCACCGATCACCAAGGATTGTTCGATATCGGCAGTTTTGGATGGTCCGGCGATGAATACTCCAAAGCCCGATTTTGTCAATCCGATTAGTGAATAAGCTTGGTGCATATTACCTACGATATTCTCCTTCTTGATTACAATGACTAAATGTGCTGTGATAAATGGAATTGCTCTTAGGTCTAAATTGCTTTCATCCAGCCAAATTGCGGCGTTCTCTGCTGTTGCAAATTGTCCCTCTACTATTGCCAGATCCAAATCTGAAAAATCTGCCGGATGCAGCGGTAGTTTACAATTGGTATATGCTCCAAATGTAGGAGAAGAGCTGTAGATTTTTTTAAAGGCAGTTTCGGTGATCAGTTGCTCAAGATCTGCCTTGCTGATCACGGTACCTTTATTGGCCTGCAGAGAATTGGTAAAAGCTTCTACAAGGTCAAATGGAATATCAAAATCCGGGATTTCAGGAAGAGGCTGCTCTTCTAAGTTCAGCCCTTTGATAGCTGTCAATATGGATGTCTTACTACTCATTTTCTGTTCTTTTTGTACCAAGATTTGAATGATTCTTCTGGTAAATCCGGCAGGTTTCTGCTTTTTCCCCATGCATTCAGCGGATTGTAGATGATACTGTCGGGAAGAGATTTCAGTGACGCTCGCATCATTTTTCCAGATAGCTTGTAGGCAAGCGGACTTTTGAAGATCCCATTTGCTAATTTCATGGATAATCCTTTGACTGAGGCGCCTTGCGCTTTGGTGATTTCTTGTCGCCACTCGTAGAGTTGCTCGTGAATATTGATTTTCACAGGACACACGTCTGAGCAGCTCCCGCAAAGGGTGGAAGCAAAAGGTAACGTACTGTATTTTTTAAGATCGATCCCCGGGGAAAGTATGGAACCAATTGGGCCAGGCACTGTACTCCCGTAGCTGAATCCTCCGCTTCGGCGATAGATAGGGCAGGTGTTCATACATGCTCCGCAGCGTATGCATTTGAGTGAATTTCTGAATTTCTCTCTGGCGAGTTGCTTGGTTCTGCCATTATTCACCAAGATCAGGTGAAGTTCTTTGCCTGGTGATGGGCTTCTGAAATGTGAGTTGTAGTTCGTGATAGACTGTCCTGTGGCTGACCTAGCCAAAAGACGCAGGAAAACTCCCAGGTCTTTTCTTCGGGGAATAAGCTTCTCTATTCCCATACAGGCAATATGCGTATCTGCCAGATGCACACCCATATCAGCATTGCCTTCATTGGTGCAGACGACGAATTCACCTGTTTCTGCCACGGCGAAATTGACTCCTGTGATGGCTACTTTGGCCTGCAGGAATTTCTCACGTAGATGTAAGCGCGCTGCATGCGTAAGGTAAACGGGGTCTATATTTCCTTTTTCAGTATGGAGTTTTTCGTGGAAGATCTCTGAGATATCAGATTTTTTCAGGTGAATAGCCGGCATCACGATATGACTTGGCGGTTGCTTTAGAAATTGGATAATCCGTTCACCCAAATCGGTATCTACGACTTCAATTCCTTTTTCTTCCAAGAATGGGTTCAGATGACATTCTTCCGTGAGGATAGATTTACTCTTGACTATTGCCTTGCATTGTTTTTCCTCCAGTATGTGCCCAATGATCTGGTTATGCTCTTCCGCATTCTCTGCCCAGTGAACTTTGATGCCATTTGCGGTGGCATTTTTCTCCAGCTCTTCGAGATAGAAATCAAGCTTAGAAAGTGTGTGATCTTTGATTTGGGACGCCAGTTCTCGGAGTTTTTCCCATTCGGGGATTTGGTGGATAGTTACATCTCGCTTTTGTCTCACAATCCATAGCGTATCATCATGCCATTTGGCGCGCTCTTTATCCTTCAGAAATACAGTTGCCTTCTCCGGGTGACTCATGAGATTACTTGGTTTAAGATTTCTGCAAAGTGCATTAACTGTATATTTTCTTTGTCTCGGGTGGCGATTCCCTGCATGTGCATGATGCATGACATGTCTCCGCCCACAATGATTTCTACGCCTTTATCGAGATGATCTGCGATTCGGTCTTTTCCCATTTGTACGGAGATTGCTTCTTCACTTACGGCGAAAGTTCCGCCAAATCCACAGCATTCGTCTTTTCTAGTCAGTTCTACCACTTCCATTCCTTGTAGGTCTTTCATCAGCTGGAGAGTTTTGTTGAATTTAGGTTCATTTTTCTCCGAATCACTCGCGAGTCTTAGTCCTCGAAGTCCATGACAGGAAGCATGAAAGCCGATCTTATGCGGAAAGCTGCCTTTAATCGAATCAACCTTAAGGACATCAGTGATGAATTCGCTGAGTTCGTAGATGTTTGATTGTACGTGCTCTTGGTTTTTTTTGAGCTTAGCTATAGTTGGTGAATGCTTTTTGACGTGCAAAACACAGCTGCCGGAAGGGGCTACGATGTAATCAAACTTAGCAAAATCGCGGATGAACTTGGACGCAGTGCCGGCAGTATCAGCTTCGAAACCGGCATTGGACATAGGCTGTCCGCAGCAAGTTTGACCAAGTGGATAAGTGACTTTGCAACCTAGTTTTTCCAGCAGTTCCAAGGTGGCAATTGCCACGTTGGGATAGAACTGATCAATGTAGCAGGGGATAAACAGGCCGATATGCGGGGCATCTTTTTTCATGATTGAGTAAATTAAGCCATCTATTCCATTGATACCAGCATGGCTGCACCTAATGCAGATCCGTTCGGAAAATCACTTGGAATGATCTTTAATTCCGGGAGTTTTTTGCGGAGCATCTCTACAAAGATATCGTTGGCATTGAATCCTCCATCTATGAAAAGCCTGCCTACTGGAGCGTTGTCTAGTACAAGCTTGATGGCTGCAGTTTGCAGATCCGTCAGTTCATGGATAAAGGTGTAATAGGCTTCATTAAACTCAGAATAAAGCGACCAATCGTTTTCTCCAGCTTGATCAAGGCCATAATCTTCAGGCTTGAGGTAATGAAAATGTATGCGTTTGCTTGAATGATCTTTTACTTTTTCGTAGAGGGTAGCATTGAATTTCAATTTCTTGTAGGTGCCAAGTGGCATCTGGAAGTATTCATAGAGCTTTTCCACCTGGTATTTATGCTCTTCTCCGATGAATAGTCTGGAGATTTTGATGGGGTCGCCGGTGATGCTGAGAAATTGTAGGCAATCTCGGCTAAGCTCTTGTTCAGTAAGTCTGGTTTTGTTGGAGGGATTGATGCAAATTGCCCAGGTGCCTGTGGACAGCAAGGCGAAGGGGTCTGTTTCTTGCCGTCTGTATGGAAGCAAGGCCGAAGATGAATCATGAACGCCAATGCCACAGGGGATATTCCCGAGTTCTGGTTTGGTCTTCAGCAGTGTGTTTCCGGGCACTATAGGAGGCAGTAAGGGTCGGATTTCTTCCCTATCTACCCAGTCATGGTAATCCTTTGCTTCATAGTCCCAAAGTCCCGTATGGCAACCGATACTGGTGTAATCTGAGACCATTTCTCCAGTAAATAAGAAACTTAAGTACTGAGGGAAATGGAATGAATGTTTGATATTTTTGAAGTAATCGGGCTTTGCATATTTGATGAAATATAGCTGCAAACCCGAATTGAGCATAGCCAATGGCGGTGAAGAAGTGGTTTGGCAAAAAGCCATTTTCCCTCCGTTTTCTTCATAAAATCTGCTTAAAAGATCTGCTGGGAAAGGCTTCAGGTAATCATACAGCGGTGTGGCAGGAACTCCATTTTTATCCGTATGAACAAAGGAAGCCCCATGACAGGAAAAATTAAGTTTCTTGATTTGATAAGTTGGCGATTTCAGTGCTTCCTTGAAGGTATTCAACATCCACACTTCCAATGGGGCCAGAGGCTCACTGGGGAAATTGTCTTCGTCGGGAATTGGGTCTAGACGTATATAGGAACTATGTACTTCGGTTAAATTTTCATCAAAAAGGAAAAACTTCTTATTTGTCCTGCCTATATCAAAAACAGCCGTTACTGGAATTTTACTCATATCGACGCTATCATAGCGATTTTCGGATGATCATTTTGAAAGGGTTTTTAAGAGGGATTTTGTCCTCTTCGCCCATGATTTGATTTGCGATAGTTTTGCCCATTTTAACGAAGTCCGTGGAAATAGTAGTGACTCCTTCAGCTAAAATTTCCTTTAGCGGAGTTTCATTATAGGAAATGATTCCTATGTCTTTGCCTAGCTGCAGGGATTGTTCGCGGGATTTCTTCACGATGTTGGCAAGATCCGTCTCGGCCAATACAATGAATGAATCTCCTTCATAAAGCGGTTCATCATCGATTCCATCCAGGATCAGGTTATTGAAATTGTGGAAAAAGCAAAAACGCTTAAATCCATCAATGATCTCCACTGGATACATGTCTCCTTTAGAGAATACCAAGATTAATCTAGTGTATTTTCTCAGGTGTGTAATACCCGATTCCAACGCTTCAAGAATATCTCTGGCAAAATCCTGATAAACTCCCGGAAATTCGTTTTCATGATCTTTTACATCACGATCCAATATCAGGAGTTTATCTTTAGGAATTTGTCGGATCAAGTCATAGCAAGTTTCTGGATGATTATTTTCATCAAAGAAATGTGGTGCTAAGACATAGTAATTGTATAGTCCCAGGTTTCGCTCCAAGAGGTTTTCGAAAATTGTGCTATTGTAATGATGGATTTGAAGATCCACTGTCGCTTGATCCCCTAAGGTTTCTATGATAGAATAATAGATGATCTTTTTGTACGAGCTCAGCTTATTGAATATCAATAGCACCTTTAGTTTGTTAGCCATATTAGTCGAACTCACGTAGAAGCCTTTGCCTCTTACCGATGTAATTATGCCTCGATCCCGCAGTTCATTGTATGCTTTTTCTACGGTGTCGCGAGAGAGGAGAAAGTCAAAACTTGTCTCATTGATAGAGGGGATTCTATCTCCGATTTTAAGCTTTCCACTTTCCAAGTCATCAAGAATTAAGTTGACTACTTGCATATATTTAGGAGTTCTCGACTCCGTATGGATTCTTTCAGATTTGTCAACTAACATAGCATTTTGGGTTATTAGTGGGCACTAGTGGTAATTGAGGTTTATTAATTCGTATTCTATCTTGGGAATGCAGCGGCCAATCCTCCATCTACATTCAGCATATTTCCGGTTGTTTTACCCAGCTGACCACTTACGAACACGAAGGCTGCGTTTGCGATATCGCTGGTTTTTACACTTTCTTTCAATAGTGTCCGGTTAGCATAAAATTGAGGCAAGTCTTTCACTTCAATTCCATAAGCTTTTGCGCGGTTTTCGCCCCATCCACCTTCCCAGATGTTTGAGTTTTCGATCACAGCATCAGGATTTACCACGTTGACTTTGATTTTATCCTCTGCCAATTCAGCTGCCATTAATCTTGACATGTGGAGCTGTGCAGCCTTGGCAGTGCCGTATGCCACATTTTTTGGTCCGGCTACCAAGCCGTTTTTACTTGCAATGTTTACAATATCTCCACCATGACCTTGAAGTTTCATGATTTTGACGCCAGCTTTGGAAATGTGATACTGTCCCATCACTAAGATGTCATTCAATCTGTCCCAGTCTTGGTCAGTGTGCTCTTCAAAGGGCTTGCTGATAGAGATACCTGCATTATTGACCATGATATCCACTCCGCCAAATTGTAGGCATGTAGCCTCGATGGCAGCTTCTAGACTTTTGCCATCCGTGACGTCCAATTTCACAGCCAGGAATGCATCACGACCATATTTTTTCAAAAGAGCATCACTAGTCAACTTGAGTCTTTCTCCATCTATATCAGTAACTACTACACAGGCACCTTCTTTGATATATTTTTCTACAATAGCCAAACCGATTCCGCCTGCACTTCCAGTCACCAAAGCTATTTTTCTTGAAAGGGGTTGCTCTTTCGGCATTCTTTGAAGTTTTGCCTCTTCCAATAGCCAGTATTCAATATTGAATGCTTCCTGAAGAGGTAAGGAAACGTATTCGGAAACAGCCTCAGCGCCCCGCATTACATTGATAGCATTGATGTAGAATTCACTCGCCACACGGCTAGTCTGTTTGTTTTTTGCGTAGCTAAACATCCCTACTCCTGGCCAAATGAGGATTACCGGGTTTGGATCCCGCATTGCAGGACTATTCGAGTGTTTGTGGTTTTCGTAATAATCTGCATACATCTCGCGGTAAGACTGGAATGCTACACTGATTTGTTCTTTCAAAGCAGTAAGATCAGAAAGGTCTGTATCTGCAGAAATATCCAAAACCAAAGGAGAAATCTTAGTTCTCAAAAAGTGATCTGGGCAACTGGTACCCATGGGAGCCAATTTGCTTAAGTCATTGCTGTTGATAAATTGAAGTACTTCTGGTGCATCAGTGAAGGTACCGATCATGAGATTTTCAGAAGAAGCGAGTCCTCTTAATAGTGGGGCAAGTTTTGCAGCTTGACTTTTTCTCTGCTCAGGAGCTAAGGATTTTACTTTCTCACCTCCGAAAACCGCTCGGGTTTTTCCATAATTCTGAGCTAAGTATTCAGAAGCAGTTTCTATTACTTCTAGGCTATTGATATAGCATTCATAAGCTGTATCTCCCCAAGTGAATAGTCCATGTCCGCCTAGCATGATGCCACGGATTCCCGGATTTTCGTCAAGTGCTTGCTTCAGTTGCAGACCAAGGTCAAAACCTGGTTTTTGCCAAGGCACCCAAGCGATCTGTCCATTCCAAAGATCCTGAGTGATCTGCTCTCCATCTTTTGCTGCAGCAATAGCAATAGCAGCATCCGGATGAAGGTGATCTATATGCTTGAAAGGTAGAAAGGAATGTAAAGGAGTGTCTATTGAGGGTGCTTTGGACTTTAGGTCGTAAATGCAGTGATTGAATAGTTCAACCATTTCATCTTCAAATTCCAGACCTCTGTAGATGCCTTTTAAGGCACGTAGCTTATCCACATATAAGCCTGCCAAGCCAGCTTTTGTCAAGGTTCCAATATCTCCTCCGGAACCTTTTACCCACATTACTTCCACTTGATCGTTGGTCAAAGGATCTGCTTCATAGGTTTTGCAGCTTGTGTTCCCGCCACCGTAATTGGTGATTCTCAGGTCAGCGCCTAAAATATTTGAGCGATAGATCAATAAGTCAACTTCTTTTCCTTCAAGTTTTGAAGCGACTGCTTCATCCCATAGATAACTTACGTGTTGAAATTCTTTAATTGTTTGGTTCATGCGGTTTCAATATTGTTCTGATAGTGAATATGGGTGAAATGTTTACCTCATGTATCCTGTGCTGTCTTGAAGACAGCAGGAGTTTTTATGTTTTTGCAAGAGGATATTCGTTATAATAGTTGGTGAAGTGCGCTTAGATATTATTTTTTTTCATCCCGTGATACTTTTCCAAAATTAAGTTCGGAAAACTTGGTGTGTTAGGCTGATCGGCTGGGTTTGTATCCAGATCCTTTAGGTGTCAATTTTATTGAGAATAAAGGGAAACTTTATTTTGTCTGTAATCTAAAAAGTAAAATGCAAAATGCATAAAGACTAGAGAGGTATCTGATTATTGAGTGTAAACCTAAACTAGTGGTGTAATCCTTCTTTTATCAACTTCAGGTTTAAGCCTGCTATTCGAAAGCCCCTTACAACTGGATGGTGTTTTTGGGTTACTTAGTAAGGTGGTTAGCTCAGGAAATCATCTTGTGTTTAGAGTCTGATTCAGCTTTTTTTTGAAAGCTCTATTTTTATATTGAGTTTAATGAAAGAGATTTTTGTAGTCAAGGGATAAGTGGACAAGAAGAAATATCGCCAATCGTGTTTTGATGATCCGTCATAAATTGGCTCAGGTGCTAGGTACGAAATCATACACCTGACTATTTTAGCCAGATACATTTCTTAGTATCTTGGGGCATGACAAAACACAATTCTGTTCTCATTGCCTTAGTTTTTATTTCCGCGTCACTTGTGGCTACAGGTTGTAGTGCAAAAAAAGAGGAAAAGACGCTACCAGTTGAAACAAAGACAAACATCATTTTTATTCTTGCAGATGACCTTGGGTATGGTGACCTAGGTTTCTTAGGTCAGCAATACATAGAAACCCCAAACATCGACCGCCTTGCGAAAGAGGGAATGTTTTTTACCAATCATTATTCTGGTGCCACGGTATGTGCACCCTCTCGGTCAGCCTTTTTGACGGGTTTACACACAGGGCATACACCTATTCGGGGTAATAGGGGAGTAGAGCCGGAAGGACAATATCCACTGCCTGATTCCATTGCCTCAGTAGCCAAAGTAATGCGAAGTGCAGGATATAAAACTGGCGCCTTTGGAAAGTGGGGGTTAGGGTTCATCGGGACTACAGGAGATCCAAATCAGCAGGGTTTTGAGCAATTTTATGGCTACAACTGCCAGAGCTATGCACATCGATATTATCCAGCTTACCTTTGGGATAATAGTGAAAAAGATACTTTGAAAGGAAATGGATGGATTGAAAAAACGATCTATGCCCCGGATTTGATCCAAGAAAGAACCATCTCATTTATTGAAAAAAACAAGGATGATCCATTTTTCTTATTTATGCCTATAGTAATGCCTCATGCAGAACTAGCCGCACCAAACGACGAGGTTTTTCAAAAATACAGAGCAAAATTTGGTGAGGAGAAGTCCTATCCGGTCAGGCAAGGATCTGAATACGGTTCAGATATAAATATCTCATCCTACCAATCTCAGCCTTATCCGCATGCCACTTTTGCAGCGATGGTGGAGCGTATTGATGCGTATGTGGGAGAGGTACTAGCCAAAGTGGAAGAATTGGGGTTGGCAGAAAATACATTGATAATATTTGCCTCTGATAATGGTGCTCATCTGGAAGGCGGGGCTGATCCAGACTTCTTTGACAGCAATGGGCCATTTCGAGGACATAAGCGAGACTTATACGAAGGCGGTGTACGCTCTCCTATGATAGCCTGGTGGCCAGGCAAGGTCAAAGCCGGTTCGCAAAGTGATCACATTTCAGCATTCTGGGATTTATTACCAACTTTTGCTGAGGTGGCTGGTGCAGAGATTACTCAGAATATTGATGGGATTTCATTATTGCCGGCTCTAATGGAGCAAAGTGATCAAAAGCAGCACAAGTTTTTGTACTGGGAATTTCATGAACAAGGCGGAAAGCAAGCTATAAGACAGGGGAAATGGAAGGCCGTGAAGCTTCAGGTATTTGGTAGCGATGAGCCTACGATCGAGCTCTATGATCTAAGTACCGATCTGGGGGAGGAGCTTGATATTGCTGCCCAACACCCAGAGAAAGTTAAAGAATTGGAAGCTTTGATGAATGTGTCGCACGAGCCAAATCCTATTTTTGGCTTGCTGCCATCTGAGCGCAAATAAGGAATAAATAGGGCAGTAGAATGAAAAAAGGCGGAGATCAATCCCCGCCTTTTTGTACCCAATCTATTTACTGTAAAACCTTTGAATAAGTGAATATAGTAAGAGAAAAAAAATTGAGTATCCTTCTCTGTCCTGTATTAGTCTTATCATCTCAAGAAGATAGGGTTTGAGTCCAATTAAAAAGAAGATTAATGAAATAATAATATAATATGAGAAATTCAAGTATTTTACTCCTCCTACCTCTAGTTTTAGCTTGTTCCGATCCCAAAAGTTCTTCTGAAAATGAAGCGCAAGGGACTTCTTATCAAACTGTAGGTTCTGTAGAAAGATTGGATGCAGCGATTAGTTCATTCATTCCTGAAGACGCAACTATCGATGTATTGGCTTCTGGTTTTGAGTGGGCCGAAGGGCCGCTATGGCTGGCTGATCAAAATGCCCTTATCTTCACAGATGTGCCCACCAATAAAATATGGAAGTGGACAGAAAAGGATAGTCTGAGCTTATTTTTGGAGCCATCTGGATATTTGGGAACTGAGACGAACAAGAAAGAACCAGGGGCAAATGGCCTGGCTTTGAATGCGAACGGTGAGTTAATTCTTTGTCAGCACGGTGAAAGGCGAATTGCCAAGATGAATGCTCCGCTGTCTGCTCCCAAAGCCGATTTCACGGCGTTAGCATCTGGGTTGGGCGGTAAAAAATTCAATAGCCCCAATGATTTGGTCTTGAGTAACTCCGGTCAGATATTCTTCACTGACCCACCTTATGGCTTGGATGATTGGAATCCCAAGGAACTGGATTTTCAAGGGGTATATAGATTAGATCCTGATGGAAGTTTGCTGCTGCTGCTGGATACTCTTAATCGACCGAACGGGATTGGTTTGAGTCCAGATCAGCATACCCTTTATATCGCACAGTCAGACGCACAGAAAGCACGATATTATGCGTTTGATTTGGATGAGAGTGGCGATATCCTCCGAGGTAAGATCTTATTGGACGCCACTGCCAGTGTGGGCGATGAGCATCCGGGGTTGCCTGATGGTTTGGCTGTTCATAGTTCAGGAACTCTTTTCGCCACTGGGCCGGGTGGCGTGTGGGTGATCAGTCCTGAGGGAATACATCTAGGTACAATACGTACGGGACAAGGCACAGCGAATTGTGCTTTTGATACTGATGAGGATTATTTGTACATGACCGCGGATGCTTATTTGATGCGAATCAAGGTGAAGTAAGTGCTTACTTGGTAGAATCAGGAAAGATTTTATTCAAACTGTGATTAAAAAGTTGATAACCATGATTTTGAGGTGAATAACTCTGTTGATTTAGAATAAAATTTGGTGGGAAAATAGTGGGAAACAAAGTGTCCAGGATGTTGCGATTCGGTAAAATTAGGGAGACATTTAGTAAACCAAGTAAGAGATAAAAAGACCGAGAGTACGATCTCGGATAAAGATTGAAAGCTCGTAATTGAAACATGAATGGTCAAAGTCCTTCGGGAGTTTGTCTGAAATGGGCAACCACAAAATTGTTAATTGAAATCTTCAAAACTGCAAGGTGGCGAGGGCGGAGTTTGAAAATCGATATTAAGAATCCGGGCAACTGGAGGAAAAGTCTTTGAACAGTAGCTTGGCTCTTGTAGAAGATCAAGATTTTCTCAAGAGAAAGGGAAACATTCGAAAGAGGGTTTCCCTTTTTGCTTTTACATTATTTTATCAAAGCAAAAATACAGGATGCCACTTTCTTTTCATCCAACGTATCAACAAGAGCTTTGACTTCAGTCAGTTGTTTTAGCTCTTCCGATGAGTTTTGAACCCATAAAAATCCCTAGGTTTCTTTGTCCTTATCAGAAATAACCGTTTTTAAATTGGCCTTTTTAGATGACTAATACCTTGTATGCCAATATTCAGAGAGGTATTTTTCGAAGATGTAATTCTCTCGATTAACAATACCTGTTGTTTTCAGTAGTAGTAACTAACCGCTTAAAAAGTATGAAGTTTAATAAAATCTTTTATGGGCTTTGGATTTTCATCTTTGCCCTTTTTGCCTATTGGCAATTTAATGATCCCGATCCAGAGGTTTGGGTGAGTATTTATGGTGTGGCAATGATATTTTGTATACTGGCTACACGTGGGATTTTCCCGAAAATCCCATTGACAGTTCTTGCTATTGGGTGCATTGTAGGAGCCATTTATTACTGGCAAGGAGATGTGGGAAGATGGGTAGCGCAGGAAGTTGAACAGCACAATCTAAGTATGAAAACCCAGTCTATGGAGGAATCCAGAGAGACGTTTGGTTTAATAATTATCCTTTTGGTGATGCTTCCTGCGCTTTGGAAAGCATGGAAGGGATAAGGCTTACTCTATCGTTAGCTCAATTCTCCAATTGATAAAACCTCACACAAAATTGTTTTATTACCAGTCAAACCTAATAATCATGAAAAAAATATTCCTAAGTATGCTAGCAATCCTTTTAGCCTTTAGTGGTTTTGCTCAGCAGTTAAGTAACAGCAGGTCAACCTATTTTGAAATTAGAAAGTATTACGCTAATGAAGGTAAACTACCTGATTTGATCAAGCGCTTTGAGAATCATACCCTGTCGCTTTTTGAAAAAAGCGGTATGGAAAACATCGCTTATTTTGTTCCGGCTGATAACACCGATAATTCACTTACTTATATTTTGGGATACCCAGATGAGAATTCCAGAGACATTATGTGGGGAAAGTTTACGAACGACCCGGAATGGCTAAAGGCTTTTGAAGCATCAAGAGTGAATGGAGCATTAGTGAAAAGTGTAGATCAGATCTTTATGGTATTGGCCAAAGGACTAAATGACACGCCCGTATCTCAACCTAGCGGTATTTTTCAGTTAAGAATGTACACTTGTTTTGATGGCAGGTTGGATAATCTAATCGCTCGATTCAAAGATCACACGCAAAATCTTTTCGAAAAGCAGGGGCTGAGAAACTATCCCTATTGGCTCACGGTAGAAAAGGATGGTAGTCAACCAAAGCTCGTTTATCTATTGGCAGATAAGGATCAGGCTTCTTTCGAAAATAACTTCCAGAATTTTATTAAAGATCCGGCTTGGGTAAAAGCCCGGGATGCTTCTGAGGCTGACGGGAAAATTGTAGAGAAAGTAGATGCCGTATTCTATAAGACGCTACCTTTTTCTCCGATGAAATAGACCCGTTTGTAGTATTTAGGTTTACCTGTTTTTAAGTATAGTAAGTTGCTATCTGCCTCCCTCTACGAAAAAGTAATTTACCCTATTTTATTCTGCCTAGTGGTGGGTTTTGCAACCTGAAAACTCTCAATGTAATATTAGTAAAGAAGAATGTAGATTCTGACTAATTACTCTTCTCTGGAAGCATTCTGATAGAAAAAAAAGCCATCCCCTTATTTGAGGATGGCTTTTGAATTGGAATAAGGTTGGTTTTACTTTGCGTTGAAGGTCATGCCACCTATTATAAATGTTCCTTTACCTCCATCATTTTTAGGCTTGGTAATGACGAAAAGCTTATGAAGTTTTCCATCTACCGACCCTGTCACAGGGATCGTAAATTGTCCAGGGCTAGGTGCACCTTCGGGTCCAGTAGAAGGCTTTTGAGTGAAGGTCTCCGAACCTACTAATTCCCCTGTCGGGCTGTCTAATCTGAGTTCAAATACATATTCATCTCCAAGGTTTCCGAGGGTAACAATCGTGGCCGTGACAGAAGTGATTCCGGTTAGGTCGATCCCGCTGATTGCAAAAGATGCTTCATTTTTGGGAACCATCACCAAGTTATTTCCATCATAGCTCATGCTGTTATAGCCATTAGCATAATCCCCGGTAGTGCCCATGTCAATGGTATTACTCTTTAGCAGTAGCGTAGTTGAACCCGTCAAAGGCTTTACATTTACACCACCTTGGTCAGTGTAAGATGCATTAAGCATCAATACACCTGTTGGAGTTGCTGGCTTTCCTACAGTAGGATCTATAGATCCAGTTGCTGGTAAGGATGGAGTTGTCACTTGATCCAGAGAAAGGATATAAGCTACTAAAGCATTCAAATCAGAATCTTTCATATCAGGATTCGCTGGCATCATAGTTTCTCCCCATACGCCTCCACCTCCATTTTTGATCTTATCCTTTAAATAGTCTACGTCTCTTTGATTATACTTTTTGGCAACATCAATGTAAGCAGGACCCACAGATGCTTCCGCTTCTTTGTGACAGGTTTTACAGGTCAACGTTGTGAAGAGTGATTTGCCCATCATCGCCTCAGTCATGACTTTGTGCCCCATGTCTGATTCTGCTAGGTCTAATCCTTCGATATAGTCAGCTGAAATATAAAGTGTACTTAGGTCTGTAGCAGCTTCAGGATTATCAGCATCTGCCACGGATACGTTGTAGGCGACTTTCTTTCCAGGGAAGTAGAAGGACTGGTTACCATTAATCGTGATAGAAACTTCCGGAGCAATGTTGCCAGAATAAACACTTGCGATAGTACTGGTGCCTGTTAATCCTGCAGGATCTTTTGCGGTAACTTTTACATCATATTCGCCGATTCCATCAAACGTATGTGTAAGGCTAGGAACATCCGTAGCCTTGGTTTCTCCATTACCCAAATCCCAAGTATAAGTCATAGGGTCATTTTCTGGATCTGAAGAAGTCGCATTAAATGTGACCGTCAATGGGTTTTTGCCAGAAGTCTTATCTGCAGAAACCTGAGTCACAGTTGGTGCTCTGTTTCCTCCATTAAAATCTATTCTGGAAAGTCCAGAATCTGAATTCTTGGAGAACCATCCGTTTCCGTATTCCAAAACATAGATTCTACCATCAGGACCCATTTCCATATCAATCAGACCATTGAATTTGGTGCTTGGCATAAATGCTTCCATTTTGTCAAAATCACCATTTTCCTTTATTGTAACAGCTTTTACCCATCCTCTAATCCAATCATAAATGAAGATTTTCCCGTCATAGTAATCAGGGAATTTAGTGTCTGCGGTGTACATATCAGCGTAATAAACTGGTCCAGCCATGGCATTTCTTCCTCCGGAACCTAATTGCGGGAATTCCTGGGATTCTCCATAAGGATACCAGATGAATGCTGGTGCTACTGCTGGTAGATCTTTCGCTCCCGTATTGTTTACTGAGTTGTTTTTTGGTCCGTTTACATCAAATGCAGCTCCTGATTCACCGGTTTCATAATTAAATTCACGGTAAGGATAATTATTTCCTACGAAATATGGCCATCCAAAATTACCTGCTTTTCTTGCTTGATTTAATTCATCATAACCTCTAGGACCACGAGAATCTAAACTGTCAGCATTGGCATCCGGGCCTACTTCACCCCAGTATAAGAATCCATTTTTTTGATCCACTGATATTCTGTATGGGTTTCTATTTCCTTGGACATAAATCTCCGGTCTTGTTCCTTCTGTTCCTTCTGGATAAAGGTTTCCCTCCGGAATATCATAAGACCCATCTTCGTTTACTTTTATTCGAAGGATTTTACCTCTTAGGTCATTTGCATTTCCAGATGATCTTCTCGCATCAAACTGTTCATTTCCTGGTCTTTGATCTAGTGGAGCGAAGCCATTATTGATGAATTTAGAATCAGCTTGATTGAAAGGGGTAGAGTTATCTCCTAAAGAAAGGAATAAATTACCATCCTTATCAAAAGCGATGGAACCACCAGTATGGCAGCAAATATCACGGTCAGAATGTGCGTCAAGAATGACAACTTCTGAAGCCATATCCCATGTATCGTTTTTGAAAGTAAACCTGGAAAGTCTATTGATTTCTTCTTCACCGGTAGGGGCGTAGTAAACAAATACATAGCCGTTTTCGGCGAAATTGGGGTCTTTCTGAATACCCATCAAGCCCTCTTCAGCATTGACTCCTTTTACCTCTGTTTTCCAGTAAACATCAAGTTTAGCTACTTCTTTTAGTTCTTCTGTTTCATTATCGAAAAGCAAGATTTCTCCTCTTCTTTGTCCCACAAGAATATCCAAGTTCGGAAGAATGGTCATTTCAGTTGGCTCAGTGAAAGCTCCAGTAACCAAAGATGTTTTTGTAAACCTGTTTTCCTCCGGAACTCGCTTGCTCTTTGCTTTAGAATAGTCTAATACCGAATTATCTCCAATAGCATATTCAATACCTGCAAGCATATGCTTCAGATAAAGCTCTTCTGTGTAGGACTCATCTGTGTGTCCACCCCCGGTGTAGAAAGCTCTTCCTCCATCATAGTCATGGTACCAAGCTATTGGGTGTTCGCCCGTATCAAGACCTCCTTGATAAGAATCTTCTTCCAGATTCAAAAGCACCTGTACATCAGGGTTCATATTTTTGTAACTGTACCACTCATCTGTCCGAGTCCAGGGAGTTGGAAGGAAAGATGTAGAAGGATTATTAGCATCCGCAACAGTGATTTCTCCTTCCTGAACGTTTGGATTTGGGTCATTGATGCCCGGGTGATCAGCGAAGTAACCACCTACTAATCGGCCATACCAGCCCCAATTATATTCTGTATCAGCCGCCGCATGGATACCCACGTAGCCACCGCCTGCCTGAATGTATCTTTCGAAATCGGCTTCTTGGTAATTATTCAACACATCACCGGTAGTGCTTAAAAAGATTACTGCGGAGTATTGTGCCAAATTTTCCTCAGTGAATATTTCTGCCTGAGTAGTGGTGTCCACTTCAAAGTTATTTTCAGATCCTAGTTTTTGGATCGCTGCTATTCCTTGAGGAATGGATTCATGATGAAATCCTGCTGTTTTACTGAATACAAGTACTTTAGGTTTTCCAGAGCGGGAGTTACAGCTCCAGAAACCCACGCTGGCAATCAGTCCAAGCAGCAGTAGGCTTCTTAGGTTTTTTTGGAAATTCATAGGTTTTCAAATTTTTGGGAAAATGGGTAATTAAACTCAGTTAAGAGTTGCGCCCACAAATTGAGGATTTTTTTGATAAATATTATGGTAATTGTCTTTTTGAAACAATAGAAACTTTCAACGGTAAATTAATTAAGTATTCTAGCACCGTCAGAAAGGGCTACAGGAATAAAATCAGCTTCTATACCAAATTTTTCTCTGTAGGAAGAATACAGCTCAGTTTGGAAATCTTCTATATGTGTATTGGAAATTAAATTAATTGTACAGCCTCCAAAGCCTCCGCCCATCATGCGCGAACCGATGACTCCGGGTAGTTGCCATGATTGTTCGGCAAGGAAATCAAGTTCCTCGCAGCTCACTTGGAAGTCCTGACTTAAGCTTTGGTGAGACTCTTTGAGTAAGTTGCCAAAAACGATTAAATCCCCAGCAAGCAGTGCATTTGAAGCTAAAGTTACTCGCTCGATTTCAGTAATGACGTGTTTAGCTTTTGGAAAAAGATCACCAGGTAAGATTTGCTGAACTTTCTCCAAATCTTTTTCAGGAATATCTCTGAGCATTGTGGCCTCAGGATAAGTTGCCTGAAGAAGTTGGACACTTTCTTCGCATGCTTCTCTACGATTGTTATAAGCAGAATCTGCTAGGGTATGTTTCACTTTGGAATCGACCAGTAGGAGGGAATGATCTCCCAAATCAACTTCAACTTCAAAGTGTGTATTCGTACGGCAATCCAATAATAAAGCACGATTTTTCAAGCCAAAAGCAGATGCGTAAGGATCCATGATGCCACATTTCACACCTGCGAATAAATGCTCAGCCTTTTGGGCGTAAAGCACGATAGATTTTTTTGTGATGGTAAACTTGAATAATTCTGTCAACGCAGTGCCAATTGCCACAGAAAGTGCTGCTGAAGATGAAAGTCCGGAAGCTGGTATATTTCCCCCAAAGACTAAATCAAAACCTTCCAGAGTATAGCCCGCCTGTTGGAAAAGCGAAACCATACCCATGGTGTAGTTTGCCCAGTGGCCTTTTTTCGGAGAAAAGGAAGTGATATCAAACACAAACTCTTCCCCGTAATCGGCCGAGTAAATTCTACAGGAAGGAAGTCCGTTTTTTTGGATTGCCACCCAGATGCCTTGCTCGATGGCAGCTGGAAATACTAAGCCTTCCTGATAATCTGTATGTTCTCCTATTAAATTGATTCTTCCTGGTGCAAATGCCACAAGGGGCTTATTTCCAAACAGTTTCCTGAAGGATTGGACAATTTCATCTTTCATCTGTTTATAATTGTTTTTCAAAGGTCATAACCTGTCCCGTGACGAAGGAAACGGGATAGCCTGTCCCGTCCGACGCGGCGGATCGGGAGAATCTCGCAGGTCTTATAATCATCTCTCCGTGTGACGCTTGAGTCATGCTCGATTTCATATAGTCAGAGTGCTTTTGTAGATTGACGAGGAATCAAAGTAGTTTCTAATACAATAGAAATAGGGTCATCTGACGCCTGTCCCTCTAATTGATCGAGTAAATGAGTAACAGACAATTTACCCATTTCATAGCCGGGCTGGGCTACCGTGGTAAGAGGTGGCTCTACCACAGCAGAGGTTGGATTATTTGTAAATCCTGCTATTGCCATATCAGCTGGTATTTTTATTCCCATAGGCTTCCAAACAGACATTAAATCCAACGCAACTGGATCAATCATACAGAATACTCCATCTGGGCGATCTGTCATGGCAGCTATTTCATGAGCGACTTTCATGTTTCCTTCTACCGTGAGGTCGGAGATTTTCACCAAGTTAGGGTCTGGGGTTATCCCGAATTCGCTAAGCGCGTGGAGGTAGCCTTCTTTACGTTTTTTACTGATGTACAGGTCTTCAGGGCCAGACACGTACATGACGCGCTTGCAGCCTGTTTCCAAGAGATGTTTGGTTGCTTGATAGGCGCCGCCTTCATCATTGAAAGTCACCCGGGACACGGGTATATCTTCATTTACTCTGTCAAAAAGTAAAAAGGGGATTTCTCTATTGTAAAGGTCAATTAAGTGTTCGAATTTGTTTGTTTCCCGACTCAAAGAGATCAGCAAGCCATCTACTTGGGAAGAAACCAAAGTTCTGATATTGGCTTTCTCAAGTTCCAGTGTCTCATTGGATTGACAGATCATGACATTATATCCGCGCTTATTGGCATAGTCCTGAATTCCGGAGATACAGGAAGCAAAGAAGTGCGAAGTGATCTCCGGAACGATGACACCCAGGGTATTGGTACGGCTGATTCTAAGACTTTGGGCCAGAAGATTGGGCTGATAGTTCATCTCCTTGGCCATATCCACTATTCGCTTTTTCGTGTCAGGATGTAGCTCTGGTGAATCTTTCAGTGCTCGGGAAATAGTTGATACAGAAACGCCTAATTTCTTGGCTATTTCTTTCATCGTAACCTGATGACCTTTTTTCATATGTTTATAATTGACTTTCAATGGCCATATGGAATCTCGCACGGTGAATAATCATACCTCTGCGTGACACTCTTCGTAATGCTCGATTTCATGTGGCAAAATCATTTAACTATCACAGCAAATCCTCCAAATTGGATGATTTTAAGACGGGAAGATAAGCTATTTACTCTTGGTAAACAGTAAATAGCACAGTTTCTCCCACAGCTTGTAAGGTTCTACGGGCTATGATGTCCATGTTATCACTATGCTTGTGATGGTATTGGGCAAAGCCAAAATCCGGAGAAAACTCAATGATATCTATCATTGGGATTTTAGCATATGCATTTACAAATAGGTGATCATCCGTAATTTCGGGAGAATCTTTGTAGATGAAAAAGTCACCCTGACCTATTCGGGCAGCATTGTCCCAAACTTTCTTCAAAATACCTGATGCATACTGACGGGAATATCCTTCTCTGTAGAATCGTGCTCCTTTTGCTCCAACCATATCTACCAAAATCCCATAATAGGCAGCGTAATTTGGTTTATGCTTGTTTTTGGACCAATACTGAGATCCTAAGCACCACCAAAAATCCTGTTCAGAATTTCTCACTTTCGTGCTCTCTGGTTCACCATCATCCTCTCCATCAAAGAGGATAATATCAATTCCTACATCGGGTTTCAATTCTTGAGAGCCTATCACCCGAGCTATTTCCATCAGCACACCCACTCCGCTGGCACCGTCATTGGCACCATCGATCGGTTCATCCAGTCGCTCTGTATCCTTGTCTGCTATTCTGCGGGTATCCCAGTGCGCAGCTAATAGTATTCTTTTGGTAGCCTCGGGATTATAAGAAGCTATGATATTGCTCAAATCCCAAGTGAGCCCATCATAGGTTTTAGCTTCGAAATCCTGGGTTTCCACTGTCCATCCATAACTTTCAAACTTAGCCAACAACCAATTTTTGGTGGCTTCATGTGCGTCAGTTTCCGGAACCCGTGGCCCAAAATCTACCTGCTTTTTTACAAAAGCATAGGCAGAATCCGGCGAAAAGGTAGGGTAGGGCTTTGCCGGGACTTCCGCTACAGTTTCCGATTGTTTCTCATGACTGCTACATGACCAAGCAAGGGCGATAAAGCCTATCAGCCAAAATTTATTCTTCATACGCCCAGTCAATTTTATCTTTCATGTCTTTCACTACAAATCCAATTGCTTTCAATCCAGCTCTGATCTCATCCACTTTGGTATAGTTCCGGGCAGTTTTAGCCTCAGAATATACCTGCAATAGCAAGTTTAGCATTTCATTTTGAGTATCTGACTTTTCCTCCATCAATCCCAAAATATCAGAAACAAAGGTGCTGAAGGTCTCAATTAATTTGTTGAAAATGTCCTCCCCAAAAACAGAAGGTTTTAATTGACCTGTGTACATGGAGTTTATTTTCTTTAGCAAGTTGAACAAATGCCCTATCGCCTGCGCAGTATTGAAGTCATCCTCCATGGCTCTGTAAGCATTGGCAATGATTTGCTCCACTTGTTTGATCTGCTCCTCATCTTTGTCTAGCTCACTTGCTTCGAATTTTAGCAACTTGGCAATTCTCAGCCCATTGATCAGCTTTTTGTAGCCCTTTTGCGCAGCTAGAAGCGCTTCATTAGAGAAGTCCAGCGTAGAGCGATAGTGGGCCGTTAGGATAAAATAACGGATCGTCATCGGGCTGTATGCCTGATCCAGAAGCTTGTGATCACCGGTGAAAAGTTCTTGCAAGTTGATGAAATTGCCCAGCGACTTACCCATTTTCTGACCGTTGATGGTGATCATGTTATTATGCATCCAGTACTTGGCCGGATCCTGATGATTGCAGGCATTCCCCTGAGCGATTTCACATTCGTGATGGGGAAAAAGCAAATCCATGCCTCCACCGTGTATGTCAAATTGCTTTCCTAGGTATTTGGAACTCATGGCTGTACACTCCAGGTGCCAACCTGGAAAACCAGCTCCCCAAGGAGAAACCCACTTCATCAGATGTTCGGATGAAGCATTTTTCCAAAGTGCAAAATCAACAGCATTTCTCTTTTCATCCTGTCCATCCAGGGTACGGTTGCCGCTCATTAGATTTTCCAAATCACGACCAGAGAGTTTGCCATACTGGCTGGTTTCATTGTATTTCAGCACATCGAAATAAACGGAACCATTGATTTCATAAGCTAAACCCTCCTTCAAAATAGCCTCAACCAAGGCGATCTGTTCGGGAATATGCCCCGTGGCGCGTGGTTCGATACTCGGTTTCCAAGTATTCAAAAGTGCCATATCTCTGTGGTAGCTGTCCGTATATTGCTGGGCAACTTCCATAGGCTCTAGTTGCTCTAGCTTGGCTTTTTTAGCGATTTTATCTTCTCCCCCATCTGCATCGCCCTGCAAGTGACCCACATCGGTGATATTGCGTACGTAGCGAACCTTGAAACCCAAGTGAGTCAGATAGCGATTTACCGTATCAAAAGTAATGGCAGGACGTGCATGGCCCAGATGAGCATCTCCGTAGACCGTGGGTCCACAGACATACATGCCTACGAAAGGGGGATTTATGGGTTGAAACTCCTCTTTCTGGCGGGAAAGCGTATTGTATAATTTAAGATTATGCGATTTCATCAGTAGATTCAATATCTATTCAGTAAAAATCAGGAAACGGAAATAGTCCGAAATTGATTCAGGTTGCAAAATAGGGGATTAGCGTGGGGAAATGAAAGTTTGATGGAAATCGGGATAGGTAAAATATTCAATCCCAATTATATAATGTGTTTTATAAGTATATCTGACATGCCGTCTTTGATAGTTGAATAAAACTAAAAAAAAATAAAAACAGAGTGAGAGTTAGGCTAGCATCAATTTCCCTTTTGGGATAGGGATAGATCTTCCTAGAGATTTTGCCGTTTCGATCCATTCTCCTATTACAATTTCTGCATTAGCTAATGCTTCTGAGTAAGATGTTCCATCGGCCAGACAACCGGCCAATTCAGGCACTTATGCAATGAATGCTTGATCTTCCTCACTCCAGTAAATGATAATCTCGTATCGGGGGTTAGTTTTAATCTTCATCTAGCTTTAATTTATATATCAATATAAGATTTCTTACTTGTTTGTTCTGATAAGGTTTGGCTTTTCCGCCTTTTTCCTGAATGTTGAGAATTTCCTCGACATGAGATTTATAGAAAATATGATGACTTCCTTTGATTCTTTCCTCAAACCCAAAAATAAGTAGTAATCTTTTGAGGTCTTCAAACCCGATATTTTGATCAGAAGTACCTCTAAGTATTTTTAACGGGAGTTTTTCATATTTACCCATGTTTAAAGTTATTGAATGTTTCGATTTTTGGTTTCATCCAGAATATTAGGTTTAATATTTTACCCTGAAAACAGTTCCAAATTTCCTTTAATCCTTTGCCTCATGAGAAATAGATAAACAAAAAGAAAAGACCTTCGAGGGGGGGGCCTTCGACTTCGCTTAGGGTGACTCCTCAAAGGTCTTGATACTTATGTTTAGCGACTTGCTACTTTCTTAATGCTTAAAGTGTCTCACGCCTGTCATCACCATTGCGATGCCATTTTCGTCACAGTAATCTACACTTAATTGATCTTTGATAGATCCTCCCGGCTGCACTACCGTAGTGATTCCAGCTTTGTGGGCGATCTCCACACAGTCTGGGAAAGGAAAGAATGCATCTGATGCCATCACAGCACCATTTAAGTCAAAGCCAAATGCCTTTGCCTTATCAATTGCCTGAAGTAACGCATCTACGCGGGAAGTTTGACCCACGCCGCTTGAAAAAAGTTGGTTCCCATTCGAAAGGATGATGGTGTTTGATTTGGTGTGCTTACAGATTTTTGCTGCGAAGACCAGCGCATCTTTTTCAGCCTCTGTAGGGGCTTTTTTGGTGGCCACAGTGAAGTCTGCTTTTGTTTCAGTAGCCAAATCTTTGTCCTGCTCGATCACGCCATTAAGTAAGGTCTTGATCATTTTGACGCCAGGAAGATCCATTTTCTGCTTAAGCAGAATTCTGTTTTTCTTACCTTTCAATACTTCCAACGCTTCTTCGGTAAAGTCAGGAGCGATCAGCACCTCAAAAAACAAAGAATGCATTTCCTCAGCTGCGTCCTTATCTACAGTTTGGTTGGTTACCAGCACACCACCGAAAGCTGAAGTAGTATCTGCCGCAAAGGCTTTTTGATAGGCGATCTTCACCGTATCGGCCAAAGCTACTCCGCAGGCATTGGTATGCTTCAGGATCGCAAAGGCTGTTTCACCTTTGAATTCGGCAATCAAATTCACAGCGGCATCCACATCTACCAAGTTGTTATAGGAAAGTTCCTTGCCGTTTAACTGATCAAAAAGATCATCCATGTTTCCATAAAAATGAGCATTTTGATGTGGATTTTCCCCATAGCGAAGTGCTTTTGCTTTGGTTTCAGAAACTTTCAGCGCCGGAATATTTTCTTCTCTATTAAAGTAGTTGAAAATATGAGTGTCGTAATTTGAAGACACCTGAAAAGCCTGAGCAGCAAAATAGCGACGGTCGGCAAGGGTAGTAGCTCCTTCTTGCGTGGTTAGCCTTCCTTCTAGTTCAGTGTACTGATCCTTGGAAGCAATGATGGTCACATCTTTGAAATTTTTCGCCGCAGCTCTGATCAATGAAATGCCTCCGATATCAATTTTCTCAATGATATCAGCTTCTGGAGCTCCAGATGCCACTGTTTCTTCGAATGGATACAAGTCCACAATCACCAAATCAATCGCCGGAATATCGTATTCTCCAGCCTGCGCGACATCACCATCATTGTCTCTTCTGTAAAGAATACCGCCAAAAATCTTGGGGTGAAGGGTCTTTACTCTGCCTCCGAAAATAGAAGGGTAGCTGGTCAGCTCTTCCACAGGGATAACTGCCGCACCTTGCTCCTCAATAAACTTCTGAGTGCCACCGGTAGAATAGATGCTCACACCGTGTTTTTTCAATAATGCGATGATAGGTTCGAGGTTGTCTTTATAATAGACAGAGATCAGGGCAGATTTTATTTTTTTTGTAGCCATCTGAGAAATGGGTTGATTTGAAAACGTAGGAAGCTGCAAAGGTAGGGAAATTGCTCGTAAGCGAGGTAGAAGAGATGGTATTTAGGAAGTCTAAAATGCGAAGTAGAAATTGTGTGATACGGTCAAAGTTTTTTCGCAAGGCTCCTTATTGTGTCAATTTATCCTGGTTTCTAATCCTTAAAAAGTATTATGAAGCACAAAAAAAAGAGGCTGTCTCAAAAGTAGATAGTTTAAAAGGCTAGTCGATTACTCGGCTAGCCTTTCTTGTTTTACTCAAAATATGTACTTTGAGGTGTGGAAAAACAAGACTTAAATGTA
>NZ_JAYEEY010000015.1:0-134964 GCF_035156415.1 Algoriphagus persicinus | reverse complement strand
CTCCCCAGATTATTTCCACTTAATATGGTACTGTTTCTAACTGACTCCGGCATTTGATCTATTCCAATACCTAAGGTGCGCTGTGGCTTTGGAATCTGAAAAAGAGAAGCGCCACTTGCCCGGCTATACCAGTTGCCCCCAAGGCGAGCTACTGCATCCAGTTTTCTAGGATCAATTACTCCTGCCTCATCAAATATAGCTTCATTCACATGAGCAACCAGCACCTCGCAGATCACCAAGTTTCCTGCACCTCCACCATCTCCTAGCGGTTTCACCTCATTAACTTTACATTCAAAAGCTACATGAGCTTCCTTAATCCTAGGAGGTTTTATCTCGTTGGAGGCTACTTGTGTAAATCCAGCTTTTTCAAATTCATTCACGCCTTTTTCATATTCCGTGCTAGCAAGCGACATTTGTTCCACCATTCCAAAATGGACCACATGAATAACTACTTCAGGAACTTCCAATACATTTTCTAGCGAATGCTTGGTAGTATTGTCCCGCATTCGTCTCAAGGGTGAAAATATCAAAATAGGAGGCTGGGAACTGAACAAATTGAAAAAGCTAAATGGGCTTAAATTTACATTACCAGCTTTATCGACTGTACTTGCAAATGCAATAGGTCGTGGCGCCACGGCTCCTTGCAGCAATCCATAAAATTCAAGTGTAGAGAGGTCTTTGGGATAAAAGGTTTTCATTTGATGAAATTATGATTCAATTTTAAATACTTAAACCATTTTTCAAGAATAAGTTCTAAAATCATGACTAGAATAATTAGAAGAATCTTAAAAACTACTGTGTTCCTGATAGCCCTAACGTTAGGGGCAAATGTCCTTTCCGTTGCGCAGACGCACAATTTAGCCACATTCAACATCCGATATGACAATCAGAATGACGTAGGAAACCTATGGGCAGATCGTATTCCACATGTGGCAAGTCTGATACAATTTCACCAAATCGAGCTTTTCGGTGTACAGGAGGCCTTAAACAATCAGCTAATGGATCTAAGTACTGAACTTGGGTATTCATTTATTGGCGTAGGTCGGGATGACGGCACAGAAAAAGGAGAATATGCTGCGATTCTCTACGATCCGAAGAAGTTTGATGTCCTTGATGGAGGGACTTTCTGGCTTTCGCCCACTCCCGAAAAACCAAGTAAAGGCTGGGATGCCGCACTGAACAGAATCTGCACCTGGGGAAAATTCAAGGATGAAAGTGGAAAAACATTCTACGTGTTTAATATTCACTACGATCACATCGGCCAGCGAGCACGCGAAGAAAGCAGTAAACTAGTAATGGCTCAAGTGTCAAAAATCAACAAAGAAAACGTACCGGCTATACTTATGGGGGACTTTAATGTCACTCCAGATAATGCGGCTTACAGTACGATCACTTCCAATCCCGACTGGCAGGATGCAAGATTGATATCAACGATTCCTTCATATGGTCCAGCGGGGACTTTCTCAGGTTTCAATTGGGAGAAAATACCTGAAGGAATCATTGATCACATTTTTGTGAAAGGAAATCTGACTGTAGTCCGTCATGGAATTCTTACTGACAACTATGGTAAAAAATATCCATCGGATCACTTTCCTGTCCTTGCAGAAATCAAGTGGAAGTAAAAGTGGGCTTCGATAGTCATTATTCAAAACTTGTTAATCAACTCGGATCGATTACGATAATCAGGGTTCAGATATACCGATCCTAATCAGCTACGCACCTTGCGATTATGCTACTCTTTTAAGAATCTTACGACTTAAATCTTCCTTTGCATCCAGTGAGCTGATCATATCACCAGCCACATTCATCAGCCGTTTAGTATCGTTCTTAGGAATACTATCAAAATCTTGAAATACAATTAATGACTCAAAAGCTGCTTGGTGACGAATTAGCCTTTCTAAAATAATAGTTGTCAACCTCGCCTTATCCCTATTCCCAATCCCAAACAAAAACAAAGGTTCTTCTTTTCCTGGTATCATATAGTCGATAGGATAATCATCCGCATTTTCCATCTTTGAATAGATGTAATCCTGAACCACTTTTTCAGAATCTACAATATGGTAGAGTCGCTCCTCAAGATCTTCATAAAATGTGCTTTCCACTCGTGCGCGATTCAAGAAGGTTAAGTCTTGAATTTTGGTGATTCCTTGTCCTAACTTTAGAATATTATCTGGGATATCCTTTAGGGTAGAATCTAAATAAAATGCCCCATCATCTTCTTGTAAACCAAGCTCCAATTGTATCTGGGTCAAAAGAGTACCTCTGGTGCCTTTCCGCAAGAGATCAATATCGTTTTCATAGCTCATCTGCATCAAGGTATGTCCCATATCAGTCACTCTGAAGCCACCGGTTTCGATTTCTGTGAGGTAAATCTGATATGGGTCACCGTCTGAAAAGTAAAAAGGCGTTTCTACCCGAATCAATTTATCACTCTTTTTACTGACTTTGATTTCTGCACAAAACTGTTGACACAGTTCTGTTTGTAGTTCTTGAATATTAGTACCTATTGTTTTCATAATTTATTAAATAAGCTGAGTTGATCTGGATTAGCGGAAAGTCCAGTCACATTGCAATCCTTCAATAAACAGGCCAAGGCTCCTTCTAGGGTACTAAACCTGCGGTTCCCATCGCAAATCCGTCCGCTTTGCCTGTTTCATCCAAATAACGTCTTGTGGAGGTATGAATATGTGGAACATAACCTGTACGCTCTTTTTCCAATTTATTAGGATGATCGTGACTCGGGCCATTATATCTCACTAGTGTAAATGCCTCTCCGCTAGGCAGAATATAAGACAAGCCGCAAGAAAATGCATCTTCCATACCGGGTTTATAGTTTTGTCGCAAATAAAGGTTAAAGCGATTTCCTTCATCATCTGAAACGATATAAGTTACCCTCTCATTTCCTGACTCACTCTTTTTTCTAGCCTTGGGGTTTTCGACCCATTTGGAAGTTTTCAGTAAATGCTGAATCAACTCATCTGTGATGATCTCGAGTCCCCTAGTTTCTCTTTAAACAATGCCTTTATTCCGTAGGAATTTTCCACAAAAATATATTTTCTTATTCCTTTTTAAAATAAACGCTTAATCCTGATACTTCCAACAGGATTCTTCCATATAATGGAGCCCATTTGTCTTAACCTTTTCCCAACTTTTATCTCTGCTGCCATTTTTTTTGTGCGGCTGTAAAATATTTTCTTAGACAATTTGCGAAGTATAGGCACCTCTCCCAAACCTGTAGTATGGAATACAATGTGATGCCAAAGACCTGGTAAAAAGATTTAGCATTTATTTATACATATGGGAGGGAAATCAATGTGCAGCTTTGTGAGTACTTGTATAGCCACCTAAATTGTTTTCTCTGCGACACCCATCGTGTCCACTGTGGTTAAACCAAAAAAGCCTGTTTAAAACATCAAACAGGCTTTTCTATGATTATGAAGCGATCATTTATGGCTCCAAAGCTGCAACACCAGGAAGCACTTTGCCCTCCATGTGCTCTAGCAATGCGCCTCCTCCTGTGGACACAAAGGATACATCATCAGTATATCCAAACTTATTGACCGCAGCAGCAGAGTCACCACCACCGATCAGAGAGAAGGCTCCAGCTTTTGTAGCCTCCACTACTGCCTCCGCAATAGCTTTTGTCCCTTTGTCGAAAGAGGACATTTCGAATACTCCCATTGGGCCATTCCAAAGTATTGTTTTGGATTTTAGAATTTCGGATGCGAAAAGCTCACAGGTTTTTGGCCCGATGTCTAAGCCCATCCAGCCGTCAGGAATCTCCCCTTTATTAGCCATTCCTTGCTCAGCATCATTTGCAAACGCTTTGGAGATAACCGTATCTACAGGAAGAACCAATTTCACTCCCTTCGCTTTGGCTGTTTCCATCAGTTCCAAAACGAAGTCAAGTTTATCCTCCTCCAAAAGAGAATCCCCGATAGTTCCGCCTAGCGCTTTAGCGAATGTATAAGACATGCCACCACCGATAATCAGCGTATCTACTTTATTCAGCAATTGTTCGATAATCAAAATCTTATCTGCAATTTTGGCACCACCCATAATTGCGGTGTAGGGCCTCTCTGCATTGCCAAGAACTTTATCTGCATTTTTCAACTCAGAAAGCATCAGAAACCCGCAAACTTTATCATTGAAAAACTGTGCAATCACTGCAGTAGAAGCATGAGCTCTATGCGCCGTACCGAAAGCATCATTCACATAGACGTCACCAAGCTTAGAAAGCTTTTCTGCAAAATCCTTATCCCCTTTTTCTTCCTCTTTGTGGAATCTTAGATTTTCCAAAAGCAAAACTTCACCAGGCTTTAGGCTCTCAGCAAGCATTTCAGGCTCTCTACCGATGCAGTCTGGAGCAAATTTCACAGGTCTACCTAGAGCTTTTTCTAGTGTGACCACGATATTTTTTAGAGAAAACTTATCCTCCGGTCCAGATTTCGGTCTACCCAAGTGAGACATCAAAATCACAGATCCGCCATCCTTCAATATCTTATTGATAGTAGGCAATGCAGCCTGTATTCTTGTGTCATCAGCGACATTCAATTGATCGTCCAATGGAACATTGAAATCAACTCGGACTAGTGCTTTTTTTCCCTCAAAACTGAGGTTATCTACATTTTTGATTCTAGAGTTCATAGTAAGGTTAATAGCTTTTGATTAATTAAATAGATAAAAATCAGGTGTGAATTTATCAAAGATTACGGCAAAAATCGACTTTTGGGGATGATCAATTTGCTAAGATGTAATGAAAAGCAATTTTATCCTTTTGTCGCAGCCCGCTTCAAGCGGTCATTTATGGCTTTTCCGAGTCCTTCTTCAGGCATTAGTTCGGCCAAAATTAAGGTAGCATTTGACTCATCCAAGCTTCTCATAGCAGCAAAAAGCTGGGTAGCTGCTTCTTTCAAATCAGCCTTTGGACTTAAAGCTATTTGATTTTCACTGGGAATAGCTGGAAATGAACGAGCTAAAGAAAGTACGGCAAAATCAATTCCCTTGCTTTGAAATTCCTCAATCATCATATCCAACTTACCTAGTAAAAAAGGCTTAATAGGAGCATAATGGCTTTCCAACAGACCAGGTGCTTGAGGATTGGATGAGCTATGACTTTTTACCTGTACTTGGCCTACTGTGCGTTCTACTTCGGAAATCTCCAACCCTCCAAGTCGATAAACTACCACTTCATCGCCCTCCATTCCCACAATCGTACTTTCCAGGCCCACCTTGCATTTCCCGCCATCCAGAATGTACGCTATTTTCTCCCCAAGCTGTGCATCAACGTGCTGCGGTGTTGTAGGGCTGATATAGCCAAATGGATTGGCACTTGGCGCCGCCAAAGGATAGGCTAGTCGGGCGAGCAATTCCAAGGTCAAATGATGATCAGGAACACGCACTGCCACACGATCTAAGCCGGAAGTCACGATATCAGGGATAGTATTTTTCCTTGGAAGAAGCAGCGTCAGTGGCCCAGGCCAAAACTGTTCTGCAAGTTTTCGGAGTGGTGCCGGAATATCACCTACGTAGTTTTCCGCTTCTAAAAGAGAAGGGACGTGAATGATTAATGGATCAAAACTTGGACGATTTTTCGTCTCAAAAATTGAAGCCACTGCCACAGGATTCAGCGCATTCCCAGCCAAACCATATACCGTTTCGGTAGGGACAGAGACTAAGTCACCTGCGTCCAGAATCCGTATTGCTTGAGATATGTCCTGCCCAATCACGGCCATTTTATTCGCAGAAATCGTCTATCCAAGTTTTGGCTTCGGTATAACCAAGTTGAAGCGCCATCTTCAGATCTGCACAGCCTTCTTCTTTTTCAGTTTCCCCCAGAGCAGACATTCTCGTCACTCCAAGCAGATAATAGGCAGCTCCATTTTTTCCATCCAAATTGATTGCATCAGTTAATGCTTTCATCGCATTGACTGGATCATTATTACCCAAAAGTGCCTTTCCACGGTTGAAATGAACAAGTGCTTGATTTGGTTCTACCTGTAGAGCCTTATCAAAATCCAACAAGGCGTCTTCATATTCTTCCATCCCCAGCAAAGCCAGGCCACGGTTGTAATAAATATCTGTTTGCGTACCGTCCAGCATGCTTGCCATATTGTAATCAGAGACAGCATTTTTGAAATACTCCAGCTTCAAATTGGCATTTCCGCGGTTGAACCAGGCTTTGTAGCTAGCGGAGTCAGCCTCAATTGCGGCAGAAAAGACAGGAACAGCTTTTTCATATTTCTCCTCTTGGAATAAGGCAACGCCTTTAGCATTTAAAGCTTGTCCATTTTCAGGATTGATCTCCAGTACTCTGTCAAAAAGTGTGATTGCCTCCTTCCAATTCTGGGCATCCATTTCCTGAATTCCCGCCTGAAACAATTCCCCTTCACTGGGGCTACAGCTCATTATTCCTGCCATCAGCAGGGTAATTATCCAAAGTTTTTTCACAGCTTAAATTTTGCGCAAAGATAGGGAATACGTCTTTGTTATCAGGATTTGGGCTGAAGTTTTGCCCTATAGTTTTCTGGAATTGGCATAGGTTTCATCGTTTTCATATCGACTGTGACGAGAATGCATTTGCTTTTTGCAAAAGTATGGGAGGCTCCCTGCTTAGTTTCTCCTACTAAATATTGCTCAAGGTCGAAAGAGGTATTGCCGATTCTACTGCATGTCACCAAAGCGCTGACGCTATCATCAATATGAATTGGTTTGAAATAATCCATTTCTATCCTGCCGACCACTACTCCAATTTCCATCACATTCCAATCACACACTTGCTGAATAAACACCGCTCGTGCATGCTCGAAATAATTGAAATAAACGCCATTATTGACATGCAGGTAACCGTCAATATCTGAGAATCTAATCTGAATAGCTAGGGAAAAGTCAATCTCATGCTGCAATTGTGCGGGGTCAGGCCTATGCATCAAAGGAGAATTTCTGATTTACTGGTTTTCTCAAGCATGCGTAGAATAGATGGATTGTATCCAATGACATCCTGAACGGAGTCAAAAGCCACCCATGCCAATGAAATACTCTCGTCACTTTTGATCAGAGGTTCGTAGAGATCTGCTTCCAAAATGTAGCGTACGTCGTAATGAAAATGCTCAGGCACATGCGGTCGCTCTGGAATAATGTGCTTATCCAAGTCAAAAATAGTCTTGTCCACAAATTCCAAACTCTTCAATCCACTCTCTTCATTTGCTTCCAACATAGCTACCTCTAGCAAGTCCTCATTGCCATCAGCATGTCCACCCAGCTGCAACCATCGTCTTAGTTTGCGATGAAGCGTGAGCAAGGTATGCGTGCGCTTTCGGTTTACTATCCAGGCAGAGGCCGTAAAATGACCCTCCAAACGCTCTCTGCCGAAGGCAAGGGCATCTTCTGTAAGTTCCAAAAAATCCTGAATAAAACCTGCCTCCTCTTCGTAGGGTGTCCGATATCTACCTAACTGCTCTCTTAAGTTAATTCTGTCCATCATGGGTTGCTTCAAATAAATGATCAAGAAATTGATCGAAAGGTTTGGGATCCTGGTACAGCCTATCCGAGTAGAACGTAGCTAGAACCTTGAGGTAATTGGGCTGGTTATTTACGCTGATTTTCTCAATAGAAATATTGCCATAAAGCTGAGAAATCAACTCGTCAGCTCCAAGTTTCTTCAACGGTGGCTTAAGATAGAACTTGTCAGTGACTTTCACCTGCTCATTTATTTCCTCCATTTTTCTATCCAAACTCACCTGCCTGTAACCCAAAGCTAAAACTCGCTGCGCAAAAGCCAAGAAAAGCAGCGAAAATGTTTCTTCATCCAAAGGATCGTCATAAGTAATCGCAAAACCTCTGGCATACTTCGAATCTAAAATATGGATTTGCGGATGCTCCTCAATCTGAATGGTTTTGAAGTGGTATGATTTTGAGATCTGAGCAAAAATCGCTGTTCCCTCCTTCGAATTCATCCACTTCTTGACATTTTCTAATTCCAGCTCTTTGAGCACGATATTCTCCTTATGAGTCATAGGAACTTTTCCCGAAGACTTGAAAACCTTGTTGAATAAATCGTCGAGAAAATTACTCATGGGATGTAATTACGTAGCTGCCAGAAGTGAGAAGTGTAATATATCCTTGATCATGCAAAATGCGTAAAACACGCAGGTTTTTTTCAACCAACGGCAGACGAATATGTTCAAAAATATCCCTCTCTGTCAACTGACCGAAGGTAGTTAAAGTTTCCATAATCTTATTTCTAAGCTTATTCTCCGCAATATCAGGGCGATTTGCTTTGCGCTGCGCGATACAAATATCACACACGCCACATTGTTGATCTGTATTTTCTCCAAAATATTCCTGGATAAACTGCGTACGACACAGCTCAGATTGCTGCCCATATTTTACCACTCGCTGAGCCTTTTCGAGTGTCAAAGCTCTTCGAAGTTCTATCCGCTTGAAATTGAGAGGCAATTTCCCTGCATCGTAACGTGGCGTCAAAAAGGTAATCTGCGGCTTATCCTTGCGCTGATCATACACCATCACCTCCAATTGCTCCAACTGCTTGAGCATTTTGATGAGCTCATTTTCATAGACATTCAAAGACTTGGCAAGATTTGCTTCCTGAATCTTGATGTATTCAGAAAACACATTTCCCCCATAAGTTCTCATGATGATTTTGACCACAGGATCTAACTTTGCGTANAGACTTGGCAAGATTTGCTTCCTGAATCTTGATGTATTCAGAAAACACATTTCCCCCATAAGTTCTCATGATGATTTTGACCACAGGATCTAACTTTGCGTAAGCGATCTGAATCTCATACAATCTGGAGGGATCCACGGTGAAATGAATTTTGGAAGGAGAATAATAGCTTTCACTCAAGCCAATGAACCCTTCCTCCTCTAATAATTTCAGCGCATAAAACGTCTCTAAAACACCTAAATTATAGGAATGTGCAAATTCATTCCACTCAAAATCAAAGCTGCTCAGCATATTACTGCCAACTGCTATTCTGTAGTAATTTGCGAGGCATTGATACACACGCCTCGCAAAATCTATAGGCGGATATACCAGCTCTGCACGTTTAATTATTAGCTCAAAATCCTGCTTATTAGCCAGCAGGACAGCGTAAGCTTTCTCTCCATCTCTTCCTGCACGCCCAGCTTCCTGATAGTAATTCTCCACATTTTCGGGCAAGTCACTATGTATCACCACACGTACATCCGGCTTGTCTATCCCCATCCCAAAAGCATTCGTGCTCACCATCACACGAACTTCGTTTTTCATCCAAGCATCTTGGCGCTTCGCCCGATCTTGCATAGACAAGCCAGCATGATAGGCTGAAGCAGAAATCCCCAACTGTCCCAAGGCCTTAGCAATCTGATGCGTGCCCTGGCGATTTCTCACATACCAGATCGCAGTTCCATCGATTCTACTGAGTATCTCCAGCCCTTTTTCAAGCTTATTTTCTACGAGTCGTACACTGTAACTGAGATTTTTACGGGCAAAACTCTGATGGAATTCGGCAGGCTTTTGCATCTCCAGCTTCTCCATGATATCCGCACAAACTTGGGGAGTGGCAGAAGCTGTCAATGCTAATACAGGAACGTATGGATGATATGGGCGAATAAGGGCAATTTCCAAATAAGGCGGACGAAAATCATAACCCCATTGAGAAATACAATGTGCCTCATCTACAGCGATCAAATTGATCTTCATCTGCCGAAATCGCTCGACAAATAGCTCCGCTTTCAGCCGCTCTGGAGACACGTACAAAAATTTATAATCTCCATAAATACAATTGTCAAGCGTGCGGTCAATCTCCCGATAACTCATCCCAGAGTAAATCGCCACAGCCTTAATCCCCTTGGATTTTAATGCATCGACCTGATCTTTCATCAACGCTATAAGTGGACTCACAACCAGACAAATCCCCTCCTGAGTCAGCGCTGGGATCTGATAGCAAAGTGACTTACCCCCACCCGTGGGCAAAAGCGCAAGCGTATCCCTTCCGTCCAAAACTGACTCGATTATTTCCTTCTGAACCGGCCGAAAATCAGCATGCCCAAAAACTTGATGAAGGATCTCTGTAGCTCTATTCAGCATTTACCAATCTGGCGTATTTTTATTCAGGAAAGCAGCAATTCCTTTTTTGCAATCCTCATGAGTCCTTGCATTAGCATTCATCTCGGCTGCAAGCTCAAGTGATTTATTTCTATTCTCTTGATTTAGTTCACGCAAGAGTACCTTGGTTTTCCCCATGGAAAATGAGGAATTCTGTGTGATAAGCTTACTAGCGAAATCACTCACATATTTCTCCAAAAACTCGGAAGACTCCACTCCCGTGATCAAACCCAATTCAGCTGCTTTAGAAGCAGAAATAAACTCCCCGGAAAGTAACAATTCCTGAGTTTTGGCAGCACCAATTTGCTCTTGTAAAAAAACTGAAACTAAGGCAGGCACAAAGCCAATTCTTACCTCAGTATAGCCGAATAAGGCATCCGGAACAGCAAAAGCAAAATCACAGACTGTCGCCAGCCCGCATCCTCCAGCCAAAGCATGTCCCTGAATCTCTGCTATCACGACTTTGGGAAGGCAATAAATCAACTTGAACAAACTCATTAGTCTGCGACTATCTTCCAAATTCTCCTGGTAAGAAAAACTTTGTAACTGCTGCAAATAAGCCAAATCTGCCCCTGCACAGAAAGCCTTTCCCGTAGATCTGAGCACAATGATTTTCACCTCATCGTCGGAATTCATATCATCAAAAGCACGCTGAAGCCCAGCAATCAGTTCAGGACTAAGCGCATTTCGCTTTTCAGGCCTATTCAGCGTAATAATTCCTATTCTATCGGTGATCTCGGTGAGTACTGCGCTCATTGGCTTTGCAATTTGGGTTTGGGATCAAGTTAGTTTCAATAGCAGGCTTTGCAAAATCAAACTCAGAAAACTATTCGGTAAGCTAATGAATCGACAACCAGTGAATCGGAAATAGGCTGATCAATCCACTTTCCGGAGGACCAGAAATGGACAGATTTTGGAGTGGATAAAAAGTGCAGTTTTTTATCTTTTGGATCAAAAGAGAAATCAGTCCCCATAAATCCTATTTCGCCAGATCCTTTAAGAAAAGCATTAAAAGATTTAGGAATCTGAGGCCAATGATTCTGGATGCGATTTGGATCTACCGAATAGCTGATTTCTCCAGGCTCAAGTCCCTGGTTCCAAGAATACACAGCGCCTGAATCTGAAAAATCTAGAATTTGAGATTTCTTTCCTTGATAAACAATCAGCTCTTTAGTAGTATTTTGTACCTCCCCATAAAGCTGAAAGCCAGTCCAGAGAAACGCAAGAGTCAAGGCCAGCCATGTCAGTTTCCTTTTGGATCCAACTTCCCAACCTACTAGGATCAGTAGCATGCCCCACACGAAAATCATCCCTGAAAAATCCATCGTTAGTCTATCCATTTTCCCTCCAGGAATCAACCGAATAGTCTCGGCAATCCAATTTTGTCCCCAAATCAACCAACTTAAAATCCAGCCTAACCCATCACTCAACATAGGAATCCATCCAAAAATCATCAAAGGGACGCCAACTTGCATAATCAAAAATACCAGTGGCAAAATCAATAAATTACCCAGCAAAAAGTAGGTCGGGAACACATGGAAATAATATATGGACAAAGGAAAAGTGACCAACTGAGCGGCTAAACTCACTGAGGTCAATTGCCAGATATATTCAAGCGTTTTGCATTGAGGTAACCATAAGTTTAGAATCAAAGGCTGTATCATGACAATACCCAACACAGCCAAATAGGATAACTGAAAACCGACCTCAAAGACCACATCCGGATTGGTGGTAATCATTAAAATCGCAGAAAAGGCTAGTATATTATAAATCGATGGACGCCGCTCTCGCATCTGACCAAGCGTAAGAAGGGAAAACATGGTGGAAGCCCTAACTACCGATGGGGATAATCCTGTGAGAAAAGCATATAGCCAGATCACTAAAATGACTGAAAGAAGATACAGCCTAGCCTTCTCTTTTTTCAATTTTAGCGGCTTGAGAATCAAAATAAACAGTGCATAAATAATCCCAACATGAAGGCCCGAAACGGCCAAAATATGCATCACCCCCGCTTGCGTGTAAGCTTCACGAATAGTGGGATCTAGTTCTTTTTTCTGTCCCAAAAGCAAGGCCAGTGCAATTTGGGCGGAGTTCTCATCAGGGATTTTTGCCTTGAGCATTACCCCTATCCTATGTCTCAGATGAACCAAAAAGTAATTGAAACCATTGTGAGAGACTGAATCAACTACATGAAAATCCTTGCCAAGTAACTGGCGATAACGAATTCCTTGCCTGGACAAATACAGCTTATAGTCAAATTCATTAGGATTAACAGGACCAGCGATCTCCTCAGGATTTTTCTTCACTAGAAGTATTTGCCCTGGCTCAAGCGGCTTTTCACTTTGGTGATATACCAAGACTTTTCCTTGTGCATCATCCCATTTCCCCTTGGTCAGCACAGATTTCACTTCTAATAAGTTTTCAAAAGAATTAGGCTTTTGCTGATCGTAACGTGTCACCTCCGCCAGATAGCTTTCTACTTGGCGGATATCAGTAGTGAAATCAGTTTGATGCTGCTTATTTTGAACCAGCAGGGCACCAAAGAAAATCAATGTCAAATATGCCAGAAAGCTCAGTTTGACGGTGGATTTAGGGAGATCTTGACTGGAAACTAAACTCAAATAACCAAGCCAACATACCCCTAGTGCCATGGATAGGACCACTAAATCAAGAGACCAATTCGATTGGCTCCAAAGAATCCCAATCAAAATAAATGGTAAATACCGTAAAAATGGAAAATCCGCAAATCTCATCTTCAAAAAATTAAAGACTTAATTTACGTGAATTTTAGAAAAAACGCACAATTCTAATTGCCATCTGAAATAAAAAAAGAGCCCAAAACGGGCTCTCTGTATTATTAGTTTAAGGAGATTCTTAGAACCTATATCCCAAGTTGAATCCTGCATTCAATTCTATTCCTGTAAAGCGATCCGACACATCATCACTGAAGTTTCTGCCTAGACTAGCAAATGGTCCAAAAGCAAAGTTTTGAGATACCTCCCACTTATATCCAACCCCTGCACCTAAAATAAAAGCGGTCATATCTGTAGTCTGTACTCCACCACCGTTAGCAGGTTCTTCAAAATCCCCAAATCGAACTTTAGCCAATGGGAATAAGAAAAAACGTCCATTTATGTTATTACCGAAGTAAAAATTCATAGAGGCCTGCAAAGAATTAGTCTTGTATTTTTTCCCATTGTTTTCATTATTAAAACCAAATCTATCGTTAATGAGCCCTTTGAATTCTAAGGAATGATCATCACTCAAATAACGTTCGTATCCGACTTCCACAGAACCAAACCAAATTAGAGTGACAAAATTCGCATGAATTTCATTCGAAAAACCTCCATTACTTGGGGTGGAACCACTGCTGCTAGAAATCACATTTTGTGCAAATCCTGAAGCTATAAAGGCTAGAATTAGAGTAAGTGTAAAAATTGATTTTTTCATTTCTATAATTAGTTACCAAATATGCTTCAATACTTAAGCCAATTTCATTTTATAGTGCATAATATTACACTCTTCAAACAACTCCCCTACTTTTTCAAATCCAAATTTTGAATAGAGGGGCACTGCAGAAAGCTGAGCATGCAGGTATTTTTCCTTCCCATCAGTATCAGGATTTTTCTTAATATCTTCCAAAACAGCCGCTACCAATGCTTGGCCGACTCCTTTGCCACGAACTTCTCCCAAAACTGCAAATCGCTCCAATTTAATCCCGTTTGGGGTAAATCTCCATCGTGCCGTGCCCGCTGGCTTACCGTCAAAATCAGCTAGGAAATGGGTGCATTGACTTTCAAACTCATCATACTCGGCCTTCGGATCTACACCTTGCTCAATCACAAAAACCCGCTCTCTGATCCAGTATGCTAATTTCAACTGATCATCACAGATTATTTTTTCTACTTGCAGATTCATCCTTTTGTAGTTCTTTTTGATGGTGATCTTTCTCGTAAGCTTCAATGATGGACTTAACTAATCTATGTCTGATTACGTCTTTACCACTCAGATTTACGACTCCGATTCCTTTGACATCTTTCAGGATTTTTAGGGCTTCTGAAAGACCGCTTTTTTGTCTCACGGGTAAATCCACCTGCGTCTGATCTCCTGTAATAATTACTTTAGAATTCGGCCCCATACGGGTTAAGAACATCTTAATCTGCTCATTTGTTGTGTTCTGCGCTTCATCCAGTAAAACAAACGCATCATGCAGCGTTCTTCCGCGCATATAAGCCAAAGGGGCAATCTCAATCACACGGGTTTCCTGATAGTATTTAAGCTTTTCCGGTGGCACCATATCTTGGAGCGCATCGTAAATCGGACGTAAATAAGGATCCAGTTTTTCCTGAAGGTCACCTGGCAAAAACCCAAGATTTTCTCCTGCTTCCACCGCTGGTCTGGTGATTATAATCCGCTTGACTTCTCTGTTTTTCAAAGCCCGAACAGCCAAAGCAACTGCTATGTAGGTTTTACCCGTACCCGCAGGGCCTAAGGCAAAAACCAGATCATTTTGCATGGCTGACTCTACCAGTTTTCGCTGATTGGGGGATTTAGGCTTGATTACTAGTCCCTTATTGCCAAATACAATTACCTGATCCCGATTGGCTTCTTCGAAAGGAACGCCCTCGACATCCAGATAATCCTTCACATTCTCCGGAGTGATATGCCCAAAGCGATCTACATGCTCCAGGAGAAGGTTTAGTACGTCGTTAATTCTCAGAATCTCAGGCGCTCCGCCTTGAATTCTGATTTCATTACCTCGGGAAATTATTTTACTTTGGGGAAAGGCAGCGGCAATCTGCCGGATGTTCTCATTGGCTTCGCCTAAAAACTCAGCCAAGGGGACATTTTCTAACGTGATTACTTTTTCGACCAAACTATTTCTATTGATTAGCTCTATTGATTAGATTTTCGTTGAGGGCAGAAGAATAAAATTTCTATTTTTGTCCGCAGCCCTCCTTAACAAAAGTACATAAATTTTAATTGACTTGCTTCTATGGCATTGGTGACATTCCTCTCGGATTTTGGGGACAAAGATTACTACGTACCGGCAGTAAAAGCGAAAATGCTTGCCGTAAATCCACAATTAAACATCATTGATATTTCTCATAATATCGACACATTTGATATTGCCCACGCTGCTTTTGTGCTCCGATCTACCTTCCGGGATTTCCCCAAAGGAACCGTGCACTTGGTATCTCTAAACACCACCGGTAGCATCACCCATGGATACATAGGCGTAAAACTCGAAGAGCATATTTTTATCGGCCCAAATAATGGAATCCTAAGTTTACTGGCAGACCATGATCCGGGTATTTTGGTACAGTTTGCGGATATACACCTGAAAGATTCAACTTTCCCTACCAAAGATATTCTAGCTCCCATCGCTGCGAAAGTAGCAAGTGGAGCTGCTATTCATGATTTTGGTGCGCCTCTGAAAAACTTCCGAAAGCTTATGTCCCGTCATCCAAAGGCAACCCGTGAGCATATAATCGGACATGTGCTGCGAGTGGATCGCTATGGCAACCTAATCACCAACGTGAGCAAAGAGGTTTTCGATAAATTGAATCCAGGCAAATTCACTATCGAATTCGGTAGAGAATCTGTCAGCAAACTGAACAAAGGCTACGATCAGGTAGAACCAGGAGACTGTTTTGCATTCTTCAACAGTTTGGGCCTATTGGAAATCGGAATCAATCATGGTCATGGTGGGAATTTACTCGGACTGAAATACGATAGTGTCGTGTATATAAACTTCGAAGCCTGATGCTAATCAGGGTGGTACGAATGACTTTCAGACCAGAATCAGTGGATGATTTCTTAGCGAATTTCCAGATGAATAAGCACGCCATCCGGAATTGCCCCGGCTGCACTCATTTAGAACTCTGGCAGGATGAGAATGAAAAAAATATTTTCATGACTTATAGCCATTGGGAAAGTGAGGAAGCACTAAATCAATACCGTGATTCTAAGCTTTTTAAATCCGTTTGGGGCTTTACAAAAGCCCTTTTCTCAGAGAAGCCTCAGGCCTTCAGTTCGAAAAAACTGGAAGAAGTAGAAAATTGAGTTTGTAGAAAAAAAATTCTTTCCTCATATTTGCATCCCGTTACGAAAGTGATGGAGCCAAGTCAGGTGTAAGACCAGACTAACCGAATGCCCAGGTGGCGGAATCGGTAGACGCGTTGGTCTCAAACACCAATGCCTTCGGGCGTGCCGGTTCGACTCCGGCTCTGGGTACAAACCCTCTTTACTTACGTAGAGAGGGTTTTTCTTTTTTTGAGGTTTTTTGAGGTGAGTTACACTGGATAGCCTAGGTTTGAGGTTATTTTCGGTGCTCACCTTAAATAACTAGATTTTTGAGGTGAGTAATTCCGACAGCCTTAATTTGAGGTCAGGAGCTTCAATAGTTCATTTAAAAAACCATGTAATTTGAAAGTTAAACTTTCAAATTACATGGTTTTTTACTATTTTTAATGCAAATTGAAAGTTATATGCAATTATCATGATCCATCGAATACTTGAACACAAGTTGATCCAAAGCCTGAATTCAATGCCTGTAGTGGTCATTTTGGGGCCTCGTCAGGTTGGGAAAACCACATTAGCGCTGGAGTTTGCTAAGCCACTTTTGGATAAGCCTGTCCATTATCTGGATTTGGAGTTGGATTCTGACTTGGCTAAGCTGGACGATGCGGAAAGCTACCTCCGTAGATTTGAAAATCAACTGTTGGTAATCGACGAAGTGCAGCGAAAACCGGATTTGTTTAGAATAATTCGAGGACTAGTGGATATCCGTAAACGGGCAGGGGAAAAGGCAGGACACTTTCTTCTTTTGGGATCAGCTTCCAAGGAATTGCTTCAGCAATCTTCCGAGACCTTGGCTGGAAGGATCCGATACCTGGAACTGACTCCTTTTACAGCTACAGAACTTTATCAAAATGACTCCCTAGGATTCAATGTCGAAAAGCTGTGGTTTAGAGGTGGTTTTCCTGACAGTTATCTTGCTGATTCGGAAGGAGAAAGCTGGAACTGGAGACATGATTTTATTTCTACGTACGTGGAAAAAGACATTCCGCTCTTTGGGCCACAAGTACCTGCTGCCCGGATGAAGCGGTTTTGGACGATGTTGGCCCATTACCATGGCCAACAGGTCAACCTAAGTACTATTGCAAAAAGCCTGGAAGTCAGTCATACCACGATCAAGACATACCTGGATATACTTCAGGACTTTTTTATGGTGCGACAAGTCCAGCCCTGGTCTGGATATACAAAAAAAAGGCTGGTCAAAACCCCAAAAATCTACCTTAGAGATTCCGGATTACTACATAATCTACTGAATACCCATACATTCGACCACTTGCTCGGACATCCTGCTGTGGGGGCAAGTTGGGAAGGTTTTGTGGTAGAAAACATTCTAAATAGCCTCTCCTCCCTATGGACAGCAAGTTATTATCGATCCAGCAATCAAGCAGAGATTGACTTGGTCCTTGAGCTTGGATCAACCGAAATCTGGGGAATAGAAATCAAAAAATCCAGTGCGCCGACGATCAGCTCAGGATTTCACAGAGCCTGTGAAGATATCGGAGCGACTAAAAAATATGTAGTTTATTCGGGTGCTGACAGATTCCCGATGAAAGGAGATATTGAGGCTGTAGGAGTGACGGAGTTTATTGGGATGATAGCTAAGGCAGAATGATAGAAGTTGTTTGACCTCCATGTTCTATAATAGAAACTCTTCCAAAGTTCAAAACTTTGGAAGAGTTATCAAACCAACCCATTTTTTTCAAGGATTATAATATTCACTCTTCAAACAAGGACAATATTCACCTAACTCACACCCTTCTGGGTTGCCGGTACAAAAGTCAAAGCAATAAAATCCATGTTTGAAAATCATCACCGGACCCACTAAAATATCTAAAAGCAGCTCATATCTTCTTTGTTGAGGGAGATCGTCTGGAAACGCCACTTGCAAATTCCAAGAATTCATCATCGCTATGAAAGCTGTTGTCACTTTAGCCAATTGACTTTCAGAGAGCTTTTCTTTAGGAGGAAAGCTTTCTCTCTTTAATCCGCAATAACTTGAAAATCCAGGCATTGGCTCCTGAATCACAAATTTCTCAGATTCTTCAAGTCCTTCTTCCAAATCCTCTTCTTCAGTGTTTTTCTTTGTTTTTCGGAAATAGTCTGATGGGCGATGGCCTTCCGCTATATCCTCTAAAAGGTGAGTGACGTAACCTTCCATATGATCAAAATTTAGTCTTCATTTTATTTAACTTTCGTTCGTTAACGGACATTATTGTTCGAACATCCAGGCCTAATTAAAGAAAAAATCTGGTTTTAGGCATTATTACATTCCTTTTTCTGGCATGATTACGGGTAATAAATTGGCTCTTTCAACCAAGCTCCAAAGAAAATGTGGAAAAACTACCTGCTGATTGCTTATCGCAATATCTTAAAGCATAAGGTCTTTAGCGCCATCAACTTACTAGGTCTTGCTTTGGGAATGACAGCCTGTCTTATTATCCTCCAGTATGTTAGAGTTGAATTGAGTTATGATCGCTTTCACGAAAAGTCAGACAGAATCTTTCGCGTCCAACATGACCGCTATATTGATGGTGAACTCCAATACCAAAAAGCCCAAACCTTTATCCCAACCGGTGAGGCCATGATGAATGAATATCCTGAGGTAGAGGATTACACCACTATGTTCAGAATCAGTGCGGAATCCGATATAGTCATGACTCACTTGGCAGATGATGGAGAAATGCTAAGGTTTGCCGAAAAGGAAGTCTATCATGTAAAGGGGGATTTCTTTGAGGTGTTTTCCTTCCCTATCATAGAAGGAAATTCAGAAATCAAACATTTGGAGCCAAAGACGGTCTTGATTTCCCAGTCCACTGCATCTAAATATTTTGGAGACGAATCTGCTATCGGAAAAACCATTAGTCACAACTATGCAGAGAATTATAAGGTTGTAGGCGTTTTTGAGGATGTTCCCGAGAATGCCCATATGAAATTTGACTTCTTGTTTGCTTGGCAAGAAGTATCAAGTCAAGAAAGCGGTGGAGACAATGAAAACTGGAGATGGGACGGGTTTTACACCTACCTTTTATTAACTCCTGATGCTGATATTTCAGTATTGGAGGCAAAATTCCCATCATTTGTCGAAAAATATAAAGCAAGCAATGTAAACAACAGCATCAATTCTGCATTCTCCCTTCAGCCGCTGACATCCATTCATCTAAATTCCAAGTTGCTTGCAGAGGCAGAGCCCAACAGCGAAGCAAAAATCGTCTACGCCTTATTGGCTATAGCAATTTTTGTGATGGCTATAGCCTGGATTAACTTTATCAATTTATCCATTTCCCGCTCGCTTGAGCGATCAAAAGAGGTGGGCGTAAGAAAGGTAATCGGATCTGGAAGAGCACAGCTTATCAAGCAATTTCTAACCGAGTCGCTGGTAATCAACCTGCTCGCATTTGCCCTCACATGTCTTTTCTTGTATTTGCTGGATCCTTACATTATATCATTTACGGGCGGACAGTCTGTCCTTTCCCTTTTTATCCATACTGAATTTCTATCGGCGATACTCGCCATGATAGTTATAGGCAGTGTACTAGCCGGCATCTATCCTGCATTTGTAACCTCCTCCTACAAGCCTATTCTTGCGCTAAAAGGCAGTTATTCACACCATCAGAAGGGGCCAATTTTTAGCATTAAACATGGACTGATTGTATTTCAGTTTTTGATTTCCATTGGGCTGATCGCTGCCTCTACAGTCGCTTACAGACAGCTTATCTTAATGAAAAACAGCAGCCTGGGAATTGATATTGAAAGTACTATAGTTGTCAATACCCAGGCTACTTTTGGCCCTCCCGGCTCAGACTCTGTATTCACACGAAAACTGGCCACTTTTAGAGACAAACTCAATGCTAATGAAAAGGTAAAAGGCATCACTGCTTCACACGATATACCCGGAAAAGAACATCTGAGTTTGATGCCAAATTTTAGACATTCCAAAAATCCGGAAGAACTTGTCACGCTATATTTCACGAGGATGGATTACGATTTTATTCCAACTTTCGAGGTTGATCTGGTAGCAGGAAGAAATTTTATTGAGGGAGTAGACAATCAGTACTCTATGATCCTAAACAAGGAAGCTGTTCAGATTCTGGGCTTTGAAAATCCTGAAGATGCCATAGGAAGGGAAGTCAATTGGGGGAATGAAAATTTGGCGAAAGCTGAAATTGTTGGGGTCGTGGATTTCAGGGCAGTTTCGTATAAAGAATCCAACTATCCAGTGGCTTACACCTCTACTTTCTTCCCCTATAAATATGTCTCTGTCAAATTTGATGAGATTAGTGGATTAAATGCAAAAGAAAATGTAGTGCTGATTCAGGATGCATGGAATTCTATATTTCCCGATCAGCCATTCGAATTTTTCTTTTTAGATGATTTTTTCAACAGTCAATATCAAGCTGATCAGAAATATGGACAGTTGCTGAGTGCTTTCACTCTTCTCGCCATAGTTGTCGCTTGTATGGGATTGTATGGAATCACATTGCTCACCATCAACCAGCGAATAAAAGAGGTTGGGGTAAGGAAAATAATGGGCGCCTCTGTTGGCCAGATAATAGTTTTACTTTCGAAACAATTTATGGTAATGGTATTAGCAGCGGGAATACTTGCGATACCGATCATTAAGTTTACAATGGAAAAATGGCTTGAAAACTACCCTTATCGAATAGACATTACTTGGTGGGTTTATTTGCTTCCGATAGCCTTGCTTCTAGCAATCACCTGCCTCACCGTAGGCTTCCAGATCATTAAAGCTTCTATGATTAATCCCGCCAAACTCCTTAGATATGAATAGGGTCTAAGGGTATTTTAATATTAGGAAGAACTGTCTTGTACAACATCCCGTACAACTTCCTATCTTTGTAAAAACCTGAAAATCATGGATGTCACTACCTACTCTAATTTTCGTCAGAATCTAAAGTCTCATCTCGACGAGGTGGTCAACGACCAAAAAGCCCTGTACGTCACCCGCGCAAATGGCGAAGATGTTGTCGTCTTATCCAAGTCCGACTATGAAAGCATGCAGGAAACTTACTACTTGATGAGCAGTCCTAAAAATGCTGAGAGATTGATGGAAGCGATCAAAGAATTGGATGAAGGAGGAGGAATAAAAAGGGATCTAATTGAAATAGATGAATAGCACCCCCCAGCAGATGAACATTATTTTTTCAAATCGAGCTTGGGAGGATTACCTCTATTGGAACGCTACCGATAAAAAGATCTTTAAGAAAATCAATGCATTAATTAAAGAATGTCAACGCACTCCTTTTTCTGGAATTGGGAAGCCCGAACCACTGAAGCACGAACTAGCCGGTGCATGGTCACGAAGAATTGACCGAGAGCATCGACTAGTGTATCGAGTCAAAGACGGGTCATTGGAGATTGCACAGTGTAGACATCATTATTGATCGATTGATTATTCTACCCCTCTCATAATGGAAGCGGGATTTCTCCGTGTATCAAATACATCAATAACTACAATAGATTTTGAATCAATAAAATATAGGATTTTGTAATTCCCCTCAACTAAATACCTAAACTCATCTTGAAATGATAGTAATAAAGGTTCAACCTGTCCAGATTCAGGAAACTTTTTAAGTATTTCAACACTACGAACCAAGTTCAGTACAATTTTTCGAGCAACTCCATATCCTGCCTCATGCAAATAATAATCATATACTAAGTCTAATTGCTTTTCAGCAAAATCAGTCCAAGTAATTACATACTCACTGGCCATATTTTTTCAAAAGCTCTTGAGAACTCTTAACCCTACCAGCCTTGTAATCTGCCATAGACTCCTCCACCCTAGAAGTAAGCTCTTCAGGGGTCATTGGATCAAGTGACTTCGCGGATACGCTACTATTATTCAATTTTAACACTTCTTCTATTTCAGCCAAAATAGAAGCATCCTGAACATTTAAGATATCCTGAACGATTTTAATTTTTATAGCATCTATTTCCATAACATGTAATACGTAAGATGTTTCAGACTAATCTAACCAAATAACGGCTAATAAGATATGTACATATCAAATTTCAAACCTTATCATGTGTATATCTGCTTTTCTGCAAGTAAAGCAATAAAGGATATAGTAAACTCTAGCATTAAGGCTACTTCGGTCTCCCGATAGCCATCGGGACGTCTTCGGTCTTTCTTCCAGTAAACCAAATAATATGAGGCCACTGGCATCATTGCGTATAATTATATCTTACTAATTCCCTCTCAATATCTCCATTGGCGGCTGGTTGATAATCTTCCTACCATTTAGCCAACCCAGTATAATTGTCAAACTTGTGATTGCCAGATAAAGAATAAAAGCTTCTAGCCAAGCTCCTCGGAATGAAATATTGAATACAAATTCACCCAAAAGCCAGGTAGCCCCAAAAGACAAAATAATCCCCGACAGGGATGCCAAACTTCCCAAAAAAAAGTATTCCAGCGTATTGATTTTACTGACAATAGCCGAACTAGCTCCCAGCGTGCGTAGCAAAATACTCTCCCGCATCCGCTGATATTTACTGATAATCAGTGAACTGATCAGCACTAGTATTCCCGTGGCAATACTGAAAAAAGCCATAAACTGAATTACAAAGCTGATTTTCCCTAAGATCTCCTCCAAGGTCTCCACAATAGTCCCCAAGTTGATAATGGAAATATTCGGAAACTCCCGAACGATCTCAGCCTGCACATCTGCTGCTTCCCGGTCATTTTTGGTTTTGGTGATCAGCACATGAAACTTCGGTGCCTGATCCAACACGCCCTCTGGAAATAGCACAAGGAAGTTGGTGGAAACCTGAGTAAACTTCACTTCGCGTAGACTCCCAATATAGGTTTTGATAGGGCGTCCTTGCACATTGAATTCTACCTCATCTCCTATTTTCATCCCATTTCCTTCTGCAAAACCTTTTTCAAAAGACACAAAAACACTATCTCCTCTGGCACCCAAGGGAAGTAATTCCCCTAAAGCTACTGTTTCCGAAGAAATGAGCGTGTCCCGATAAGTCACACGAAACTCTCTATTATACAGCCAGCGGGAATAATTTTCCTCATCCGGCAGCTCTTCATTTTCTTTTTTACCTACTCCATTGATCTCATTTAGCTGCATGGTCACAATGGGGACTTCCTGCATGATCGGTAGATCCCTGGATACTATTTTGGCTTTTATGTCCTGTAGTTGAGCTGTTTGAATATCAAATAGCAACATATTCGGTTGATCTTCCTTATCTGCAAACTTAGCCTCCTCCAAGAGTTGGGTTTGTAGGAAAAATAGTGTAGAAATCATCGCAGTCCCCAGACCTATCGTCGCAATCAACGAAACTGTTTGGTTATTTGGCCTATACAGATTAGCCAAAGATTGGCGCAAAGTATATTCGAATGAGATCGGCAAAAATCGTCTAACCACCCAGATAATCAATTGGGCAACTCCCCATAGAATCCCAAAGGCAAACACCACAAATCCGGTAAAGCCAAAAGCGAAATCAACACGATCTAATAGGTAAAAGCTAAAGCCCCAGATAAAAGCAAGAATCCCTGCAATCACCAACCAGCGCAATGGGTCTTTAAAAATAGTTGAATCACCGGTTTCGGGTCTCAGGGTCGCCATTGGAGATACATTTCTCACTTTCAGTAAAGGCAATAAAGCAAAAAGCACAGAGACAAATAATCCGGTAATAATTCCGAATCCCACAGAAAGCCAAGAAATCCCAAATGAAACTTCCACTGGAAGAAAATCTGCAAACACTGCAGGCAAAACAAACTGAAGCAGTGTTCCGAGAAATGCACCTAACAACGCTCCGACTAATCCCATAATCATGATCTCAGTCAGATAAATCAATAATACATCTATGGAAGAAACACCCAGACAGCGCAAGACCGCCACCGAAGATAATTTTTCTTTCACGAAGACATTCACCGCACTTGCCACTCCCACACAGCCAAGCAATAATGCGATAAAAGCCACCAAACTTAGAAAATTGGAAAGATTGGCAAATGAACGACCAGTGGAACGCTTTCTATCTTCTACTGTATCGGCATCTACTCGTTCTTCTTCCCACTGATCCTCATAGGGTTTGATCAGCGCCTCTACGTCGGTACCTGCCACAAATTGGTAATAGTTGTTATATTCCACCCGGCTTCCATATTGCACTAAGCCAGTCTCTTCTAAGTAAGCTTTTGGAATATAGACGGCAGGTGCCACAGTCGCAGTAATTCCTGTTTGACCGGGTACTTTTTGCAATTCTCCGACTATTTCGAAAAGCACCTCGCCGACTTTGATCTGATCTCCCACTTCGGCATTGAACTGAGCCATCAGTGTCTTTTCCACCAACGCCTTTTTCCCTCCAGAGCGGAAATCCGCATCCCCTGAAGCTGGGATTGTTTCAAAAAAACCATAAAATGGAAAATCTCCCTCAAGCGCACGGACTTGAGTCAAGCGGCTAGCCCCCGTCTCCGGAAAAGCCACCATACTTGCGAAATTGACCTCTGAAGCCATCTGAGTCGCAGCGCTATCAATCGGTTGATCGCCTACAGGTTTGTTGTTTTCCAATACCAAATCAGCCCCTAAAAGCTCTTTGGCCTGATTGTTAATATCAGCGGTAAGGTTTTCACCAAATGAGCTTATTGCCACCAAAGCGGCGATTCCTACCACGATGGAAGAAACAAATAGCAAAAGTCTAGAGATGTTTTTCCGGAAATCCCGGAAAGCCATCTTAATAATCCATCCAAAATCAGGCATCTGCACCCTCCTGTATTTTACCCCCTTTAATGTGAATGATGCGCTGGGTTTTGGCTGCCAGTTCCAAATCATGTGTCACCAAAACCAACGTAGTTCCCTCTTCGGTATTCAAGTCAAAGATCAATTTCTCGATCATTTCGCCTGTTTCAGTATCCAGATTTCCTGTTGGTTCATCTGCGAAAAGGATTTTTGGTTCATTGGCAAAAGCTCTTGCAATCGAAACACGCTGTTGCTCTCCACCGGAAAGTTGCGTGGGGTAATGTGTTCCTCTGTCTCCAAGACCGACTTTATTGAGAAGTTCCTGCGCTTTTTGACGGGCATCTTTACGTTTTTTTAGCTCAAGCGGCACCATCACATTTTCCAGTGCAGTCAGGGTAGGCAAAAGCTGAAAATTCTGAAAAATAAAGCCCACGCTTTGATTCCGTACGGCTGCGCGTTGATCTTCTGAGAGCTCCTCCATAGCTTTCCCAGCTAATACAACACTTCCTGTAGTTCCGGAATCCAATCCTGCACAAAGACCTAGTAAAGTCGTCTTGCCACTACCTGAGGGGCCAACTATTGAAATAATTTCTCCTGATTTGATGTCGAAAGTAATTTCATCTAAGACAGTCAGTTTTCTGCTGCCACTAGTATAAACCTTGCTCAGGTTTGAAACTGATAAAATATTCATGTGTAGTGATGGGAGTCGATAAAGGGTAGAAAGGGCTTAACGATAAAACCCTCCATATAGTTGATGGAAGATAGTAATCCCGATACAAAACAGCAAATCACATTTTATTAGGCCCGAAAACACTTGTAATCAAGGCCATTTGGCCTCCCGCCTTTTCCGGGTTTTCCTGACAGGCAGAGAATGGGACTAGTAAAAAATCAAAAAGTACGAGGGTAGGGCTTTTCATTGAAATAGCGATTTCAGCCATTACGAAATTAATTCTTCAATGTCAAAATCTTGATTGCACAAAGTATGTCAATGATCCTATAATAATGGAATTGATTTATCAATTTCTAGTGGAGAAAGTATGATAGCATCTTCCACGGGACGAAGACGCATAGTAGCAGGTGGATAATCTCCAAAATATTCAATAAGTCGCTCTATTTCTTCTGGATTTTCTACTTCTATAGTTACTGAAGTAATTCCATCATTGAGAAGATCTAATTGAGTAGCGGCGGCTCTAGACAAATCAATAATACGTCTTGAGTTTTTAGGAAGTCGATCGTTCACTCTTACCCAGACAAATTCCCCTGTGTCCCCCCGTGTGACTTTGACCCGGGTATTGAATGGAAGAGTTTTGTGCGCTGCTGTAAGGCTGTCCACATGAAAAATCTCGCCATTGGAAGTCTTTTTCAGGTGAAATCTGCGCCCATAAAAACTAGCAGTGCCCTCTTGAATTAGCAAAGCATCTGCAGCCATATCCGGCTGAGAATATTCCGGCATGAGTGACGCAACCAAAAAAAGAAGCCAATTCCACATAGTATATCCTGAATTACCGCCTGCCATTTCAATAAAGATGCCAATTAATGTCATTTATTTCAATTGGCTTGCAGCAAATCATTCGCTGAAGTAACTTAGTTATTCATTCATTTTTAGACCACACATGATCAAAATCCTCCACACAGCAGATTGGCATTTGGGAAAAAGACTTCAGGAATTCTCTAGACTAGAGGAGCAAAAATTGGTATTGGAAGAAATAAGGACTATTGCTGATCGGGAAAATGTAGATCTGATTTTACTTGTTGGTGATATTTTTGACACTTTCAATCCAAGTCATGAAGCAGTAGAATTACTATACAAATCACTCCGCCGATTAACCAATGGAGGGAAGAGGCCAATTATTGCGATTTCAGGAAATCATGACAGCACGCAGTTTGTAGAAGCTCCAGATCCACTGGCCAGGGAAATGGGCATTTTTTTCTATGGAAAATACGACACCATAATCCCTGTCGGAAAGCTGGACAATGGCATAAAAATAACACAAGCCGATATGGGATTCGTAGAAATGAAACTACCGGAATTTGATTTCCCAATACGAATCATTTTGGCACCCTATGCCAACGAAGTATCCATGAAAACCTACTTAGGGGAAGGAGATCGAGAAGAAGAATTCCGCAATCTAATGGGTACAAATTGGGCCAAAATAGCTGATCAGTATTGTGACGAACAGGGAGTGAATCTCTTTGCAGGGCATTTTTTCTTTATGAAAGAAGGTGAAAAACAGGAGGCTGAACCCGAATCCGAGCGGCCGATTCTTCACGTGGGTGGAACTCAGGCACTTTTCACCCGCAATATCCCTCCACAAATCCAATACGCAGCTTTAGGGCATTTGCACCGCTACCATGCTGTGGGACATGAGCATTGTCCCGTCGTGTATTCCAGTTCTCCTCTCGCTTACTCTTTTAGCGAAGCGGATCAGCAGAAGCAAGTGGTGATCATCGAAGCCGAGCCTTGCAAACCCGTAAATTACAGCCCAATTGGGTTGACCCAAGGAAGGACACTTTTTCGTAAAACTTTCGATAACCTGCCCGACACCTTAGCTTGGTTAGAAGAAAATCCTTATTGCTTTGTAGAATTGACCTATGTCACCGACAATTCTATCGAGGCAGCGACTAGAAAAGCAATTATGAAAGCCCACGATGGCATTGTCAACTTGATCCCCCAGATTAAAAATCCCTTGGGGCGGGATAATCAAAGTTTGCAAGTAGAAGATCTCGGAAAAGACATGGAAAGTCTATTCAAACTGTACTACGAAACTGATAAAGGCCAGAAGCCAAATGAGGAATTACTCACGATTTTCAAAGAAGTCATCAGCCAAAACGAAGAAGCATGATCCCTATTAAACTCGACATTCAGGGATTGTACTCCTATAAAGAGAAGCAGACTATTGAATTTGACAAGCTGACGGCGGCGGGACTGTTTGGGATTTTTGGAGCAGTGGGAAGTGGTAAATCTTCCATTCTGGAGGCTGTCCTTTTGGTACTTTACGGAAGCACAGAGCGTCTTTCTGATCGAGGAGAAAAGAACAGCATGGTCAATCTACAGAGCGATCTATTGCTGTTGAACTTTGAATTCAGCTCAGGAAGAAACAATGCAAAAACCTATCTGGCCCGCTATTCTGCAAAGAGAAATTCTAAGCTATTCGAAGATATCCGGCCTGCCGAACACACTTTCTATGAAAAAGTAGCAGGTAACTGGGAGCCGATTACTGCGAAAGCTGAGGAGATCATCGGTATGAAAAAAGAACACTTCAAGCAGACTGTAATTATCCCGCAGGGAAAATTCCGTGAGTTCATCGATCAGAAACCGATGGATCAGGCGAAGATGATGAAGGAACTTTTCGGTTTGGAGCGATTTGATCTTTCCTACAAAACAGGCATTTTACTAAAATCCGTCAAAGAGCAAAAAATCAGGCTAGAAACTCAATTGCAAGGTTTAGAAGATTCCACAGAGGCCATTCTTGTTGAAAAACTAAGTCAATTTTCCGAGCTAAAAACAAAGTCTGCTGAAGCTTCTGTAAAGCTAAAAAGTGCAGAATCGAACGTTCGCCTACAAGAAAACCTACGAGGTAAAAACCAACAATTACAGAAATTCAGAACTGAGCGGGAAAATCTTTCTATAAAGCGCCCAGAGATAGAAAAGCAGCGCCAGATATATTCTGAATTCATCATTGCTAAAACCTATCTCCGTCCCGTATGGGAACAGGCACGAGATACTAAAGCGGATTTTGAAAAGTATAAAGTAAGCGTGATTGATTGTGAGCGCTTCAAAATTGAGTTTGCCAAGGAAGTAGCGGAGTTGGAAGAACAAGAAGTAGACCTCAAAAAGAAAAATCAGCAAAGACCACAGCGGGAAAGCAAAATCCGGGATTTGAAGAAAGTCATAGAAATTCAAAAACTAGAAACTCAGAGTGAAGTATCGAATGCTACCTTGATTAGTTTACAACCAAACATAGAGAGCAAAAAACAAGCTCAGCAGTCACTGGAAACAAAAATCGCTGAGCTAGAAATTGAAGCCGAAAAGATCAGCGTCACAGACAGTTCTGATTTAGCCCATCTGATCAGTTCATCAAAAGAATGGAAAACTATTGAAAATCAAATATGCAAAATTCAATTTGAAGCCAAAGAAGCAGATCAAGAACTAAATATTTGTAAAGGGAAAATAGAAACGCTAAAAATGTCAATTCCCACTAATGAAGGTTCTTTCGAAACCTGGATTGCTACTCAGAAAACGACTATTCAAGAATTCGAAAAGCAACGGGATCTCTTGTTGCAAAAGCAGGGACTTACCGCCCATGTGCTTTTGCTTCATAATGGAGAGGCTTGTCCACTTTGCGGATCCTTGGAGCATCCAAATCCACTTAAAGGTGATACAGAAAATGGTTTGGAGCAAAAAACAAGTCAAATACGAGATGCAAAGTTACTTCTCGAACACATCCAAGCTTCTAAATCCGCCCACAGTGAATTAGTCTTTCAACTAGGAAACCATCAGAAAAGCCTAAGTTCTAAGAATAATGAAACACAAGATTTGATACAGAATCTTGCTGGAATCAAAGCCAATTTATCGCAACTTGACATACACTCTCACGAGGCTTTGCAGGCGAAAATCCAGACGCAGGAGCAGAGCAATCAGACTCGTGAGCGACTTTCACAAGAAGTGAAATCCTTACGAAAAACTTGGGAAACAGAACGGAAATTTATTGATCAATCAGAAAAGGAGCTTCACCAAGCACAGCTGAAACTGCAATCAGTACTATCCAATATCTCCTCCAAAAAGGAAGAAATCAGAGACATGGCTTTTTGTAAACAGTACTTCCAAAAAAGCACGGAAATGATTCGTTCAACAATTGAGGGGGTAGAATCTGACATTGAAAAAGCAATTCAAGCACTGGATGGAAAACAAAAGCATCTCCGAGAGACACGCAGTAAGAGAGATATTAACCTGGCGGATTTGGAGAATTTCCGAAAGCTTCGCGATCAAAGCTTTGAGAAACTTCAAAAGTTGAATTCTGAATTTGAAGCTTTGAAAATTCAGCATGGATTCACAGACGAAGAGCGGCTGATACGCTTATTCCAACACTCAATGGATGCGGAAAAAGTAGCTCGAGAAATCAATCAGTTTGATCAGGCGCTGGCCATCGCTGAGAATAGAATTCAGGAATTGGAAGCCGAAAAAGGAGTTACTGATTTTCAAGAGCAAGTATTTCAAGAGCTATCTGCATTAGTTGCTGAGTTGAAAATCAAGGCCGAATCTCTTCAAAAACAGATTCACTTGCTCGACAAGGAAATCCAGGAAACAACGACTAAACTAGCAGAAAAGAAGATTCTTCAGGCTGATTTCGCCAAACTGGAAATCAGGGAAAGCTATCTGAAAGAGCTTGACAATATGTTCCGGGGAAGTGGTTTTGTGAAATTTGTGAGCTCGATTTACCTCAAAGAACTCTGCAATACTGCAAATGTCCGTTTTATGAAGCTGTGCAAAAACCAACTTAGTTTGGACATTGATGACAACAACACATTTTGGGTAATTGATTATTTGAATGGCGGTAAAAGGAGATTGCTTAAGACACTTTCTGGAGGACAGACTTTCCAGGCATCACTTTGTCTTGCTCTGGCTCTTGCGGAGAAAGTAAAAGCACTCAATCAGGCAGATCAAAGTTTCTTCTTTATGGATGAGGGATTTGGTGCTTTAGATAAAAATGCGCTGCGCGTAGTTTTCGAAACACTGAAATCACTCCGTCACGAAAATCGAATCGTCGGAATCATCAGTCATGTGGAAGATCTACAACAGGAAATCGGTGTCTTTGCTAATGTAGAACTTGATCCAGAGCGAGGCTCACAGGTGAGCTATTCGTTTCGGTAAATATTTTATGCAATATACTAAGTAAATTTACTCATTATATTGAGTAAATTATTAAAAACACATATTAACTATTGATTATCAATAATTTATAAGATAATTTTTAAGGATAAAAAATGACATAAATTGAGCTGTATCCTTCTTGTTCACAAGATTATTAGCCTTTCAATTTAAAAAAGACAGCCATTAGACTGTCTTTTTAACTGTATAGATCTAGCACATCCATCTGCAAGAACTCCTCCCAAGGAATGCCATCCGAACCGATGACTAGTGACTTTTCTGGATGGTAGGTTTTCGTGAAAGTATTTAGCCCCGCTAATCCCCCTACTCTTGAAGTCTTAACCTCAAGAGCAATCACACGCTTTTTATATTCCACGACGAAGTCAACTTCATCATTTCCTTCTCTCCAATAATAAATATGCAACTTTCTCTCTTTGAAAGCCTGATTTATCAGATGTGCGCCTACTGCAGACTCCACCCATCGTCCCCATGCACGATGATCAGCTTGCAGTGTTTCCATGGTTTCATTAGAAATACCGGACATAATTGCAGTATTATGCACCATGAATTTAGGACTTGATGAGCGCTTCCTTACTAGATTAGGACTATACTTTTCCATTCCACTTAGCAAGCCGGCCTCATTCAATAGCTCCAAATAATTAGCCAGCGTGGTGGTATTTCCTGCATCAGCGAGTTGACCCATAACTTTAGTGAAACTTAAAACTTGCCCCGAATAGGATGATCCAATCTCAAATAACCGCTTCATGAGCGCTGGCTTATCCACACGGGTCAGCATAAGAATATCCTTAGAAATACTGGTTTCCAAGAGCGCATCCCGCACATAATTCTTCCACCGATCTTCGTCTTCTTTTAGGATAATAGCTCCAGGATATCCACCATACCAGATATATTCTTCTGGCGAAAGCCCGAAAGCATCTTTCATCTCTTTATATGACCAATGCCCCAAGTATGTAGATTCGAATCTACCTGCTAGTGATTCGGTTAACCCTTGCTGCAACATCAATCTGGAGGAACCCAACAGTACAACTCGAATATCTCGCTCTTCAGCGGTGTCCTTATCCCATTCAGCTTTGACCTGCTCGCTCCAGTTGTCGATTTTTTGCACTTCATCAATCACCAGAATATAGGGTATCTCAGGAGATGCATGTTGTTTCACCCGCACATTTTCCCATTGCTGGGCTATCCATAGCCTATCAGTCGCCGGAACTGCATCAGCGGCTACCAGCGTATGTGGCCAATTGATATCTTTCATGATCTGTCGAACCAACGTAGTTTTACCTACTTGCCGTGGGCCGTAGATCACCTGGATGGACATTCTAGGCTCATAACTAAGGCGTTTTTGTATTTGATTTTTCTCCAGTCGTTGATAGCTCATCTCTTTACTCTTTATACAATGTAAAATTACTCAATATATTGAGTAATTCTTACTACAAATCATATTTATTTCATAATCAGATATTTACATAATAATTTTTAGAGGATTTTGATAGTAATTTTACGTAAAAAACAGTTTCTTTTTTGGAAGTGGACAAAAAAAAATCCTCTGACAAACTGCCAGAGGATTTTTTGAATTAAGAAAACCTATTTACAATATATTTTCGTTCACCCAATCAATTTCCTCCTTGCGGATGGTGTGATTTGAGTCTTCGAAAATCATCAATTTCATTTTTGCACCCATCCTGCTCAGTAGGGTTCCTGAATCATTTATTCTGGAAAGAGGCACATGAATATCTTTTTCACTACTTCCAATAAAGATTTGAGTGCCTTTAAAATCACCAGAATATTTCTTCTCCTGAATCTCTTCACCAATCAATCCTCCTGTGAAAGCAATAACTCCCCCCAGCTTTTGCCCATGGAGCGCAGCAAACTCAAGACTCAGGCAAGCTCCCTGTGAAAAGCCAATCAGCACTACATCTTCAGCAGAAATACCTGCTTGAGCAATCTGCTTCCATGCTTCCTTTATCTTCTCCAACGATCCTGCTAAAGCAGACTGATTTGCCTCGTCTGGAGCCATAAAGCTATAGGGATACCACGTGCCACCATCAGCCTCGGGTGCTAACAGCGCATAATCATCTAGTTTCAGATACTTCTCTAGCGAAAGAATACTTTCTGCATTTGCACCTCTTCCATGAATCAGAATCGCAGCCTTTTTTGCTTGCGCCAATGGGGTTCCTCCTGTTTTTATCTTAGACATAAGACTCTACATTTAGCTTTACTGGAGTCAAACTTGATTCTAGTTTTTCTCGATTAGGTTCTGCCCAGTCTGGCAATTTGATCAACTCGCCTAAGTGAGCTTCGTCCTCATCAATAGCGAAGCCTGGTTCATCAGTTGCTACTTCGAAAAGAACTCCTCCAGGCTCCCGAAAATAGATGGAAGTGAAGTAATTTCTATCTTTCACTTCCGTCACTTGATATCCACTTTGCATCAAAATCTCCTGAACTTGAAGTTGTGAGGCTGCATTCTCTGTTCTAAAAGCAATGTGGTGCACCGTTCCAGCACTTTGAACGCCTGGATTTCCAGATTTGTCAAGTACGATATCCACAATATCTCCCGGCTTGCCAGCTGTTCCGTAGCGGAATCTGCCATTTTCTTCCCCGATGAAACGATAATCCATGAGCTCAGTGAGCAACTTCTCAGTCAAATCCTTTGATCGTAGATTCAATGTAGCTCCGTAGAAACCTCTAATAGAATGCTCGATTGGCACTTGGCCATAAGACCAGCCAGTTCTATCATCCTCATCGTTCGCTACTAGCTCAATCCCCATGCTGTCATGATCTTCGAACCGGATCAACTTATCACCAAATCGCGTCAGAACATCAGACACGGTAATGCCATATTTTTTCAATCTATCAATCCAAAATTCCAAGGATTCAGAAGGAATCGAGAAAGCAGTGTAAGTAACTTCACCAACTCCCTTTGTTCCCTTTCGGGCACCAGTAAAAGGAAAGGTGGTAAATACAGTGCCTGGCCTTCCAAATTCATCTCCAAAATAGAAGTGATAAACACCCGGTGCGTCGAAATTGATTGTCTTTTTCACCAGTCTCAATCCAAGAATCCCCGTGTAGAAATCGATATTTGCTTGAGGATTACCAGCTATTGCAGTGATGTGATGAATTCCTGTGATCAATGGTTTCATGGTTGAAAGTGAAAATGGTTGAAGAAATTTGTAAACCTCCGAGGCCTTTTAATCCTCGAAGGTTAAAGTTACTTAAGCTTGCTTTACAAGCTGAACATTCAAGAGCAAGCGCACTTGGTCACTAACGACCACGCTTCCTGCTTCGGTCACTGCGGACCAAGAGAGTCCGAAATCCTTCCTGTTGATTTTACCCTCTATTTCAAAACCTGCTTTAGTTTGACCATAAGGATCACTGGCTACTCCGCCGAAATCAACGTCTAATTCCACTTTTTTGGTTGTTTCTCTCATGGTCAAATCACCAATTAGCTTATAATCTCCACCAGAATTATTGAATTTCCCAGAGAAAGTCAATTTAGGATGATTATCTGCGTCAAAGAAATCAGCGGATTTCAAGTGATTGTCTCTATCTTTTTGATTGGTATCGATACTATTGATATCTGCTGAGAAGGAAACTGATGCCCCCTCGAAATCCTCTGTAGCACTTTCAGCCTTACCTTCGAATTCCTTGAAATAACCTGTAACGGTGGAAATTACCAAGTGTTTTACTTTGAAAGATACTTCAGAGTGTGTGGGATCGATAACCCATTTTGTAGTACTCATAATTCTTTTTGTTTAAGTTGAAATTTTATTTGTATTGATATTATTTGTATATACACATATTTAGATAAATTTTTTATCCTCTCATTTTATCCAAAAGCTCATTTAACGTATCGATTTCTTCCAAATTCAGATGGATAAAATTTTTATTTGCCGCCTCGACTTGAGGCCTAAGAGCTTGAAGCAAATCCATTCCCTTTTGGGTAATCAAAATATCTACTTGCCTTCTATCATTTGGGCACTCAGTGCGAATCACAAGTCCCTTGCTCTTTAGCTTTTCCACTAAGCGGCTTGCATTGGACATTTTATTGAGCATTCGTTCTTGAATCGAAGAGACTGTCGTAGGAACATTAGCTTGTCCTTTCAGAATTCTCAAGACGTTATATTGTTCGGGTGAAATATCATGCGGCTTGAATAAACCATTTTGGGCAGTAGTCAAGTAACTCTGGCTGTAAAGAATATTTACTACCAACTTATTGAAAGGATCTTTGAATTCCTTCTGCTGAATCGCATCTTCAATCTTGCCCATTTCTTTGATTATGTATTTAATGTATATACATGTAAATATAACAAAAGGTTTTCAATTCTGAATTCTTTTTTGGAAAAAATAAAAAAGACCTTTTAAAGGTCTTAAGAGCACGCAATGAATAGTGACTTAGTGCTAAAATCAACTTCTCTCTATCAGCCAATCACCAATTAAGCGGTTGATCTCCTTGGGCTTTTCTATGCTACTGCTATGGCCAGCACCCGGTATGCTATGCAATTTCGACTTGGGTATGCCCATTTGGATAAACTTTGCTTTTACCGGTGTGGTGGCGACATCTTCATCTCCCACTATTATCATCGTGGGGCAAGTAATTTTAGACAGTTCATCTTCCACTCCTTTTCTATAAATCACTCCTTCCACTGCCACAGAGATACTTCTCTTATTCGATTTCAATTCTGATTTCCAATAATCAATTTTCTCAGAATTGAGCGAATTTTTGAGCCAGCTTTCTGCGAACATGATTTTCATGACTTTGCTTGATACTATAGGCATTATACCAAACCATTTCACTAGTCCATTAAGGGTTTTGTACTTGGGAAGATTTTCTACAGGCTCAGAATTTGCTGAAGTTTCCATAAGAATCAAGCTTTTAATCAGTTGTGGAAATCTGGACGCCAACCTCAGCCCTATAAAGCCACCCATCGAAAGGCCAGCAAAATGTACTGGACCATCACATAATCGTTTGATCAATTCCGCTGCATCCTGAGAAAGTGTATCCATATCAAATGGGCCAGTCACTTCACTTTGGCCTTGACCTCTATGATCATATGCAATCACTCGAAATCTCGATTGAAGGAATTCGATTTGATCTCTAAACATCTTATGACTCCAAAGCAAGCCATGTGAAAAAACGATCGTTTCCTCCCCAATTCCTTGATCCGTGTAGAAAATATCAACTCCGTTTACATTGATTTGGGGCATGATGATTTATATTTTCGAGTTATTAACCAATAGCAAATATTGACTGCGACCACTCTTTTCCAAATTCAATTTCTGTTTACCAATCCAATCCCGGCTGCGTGATTGTAAAGCCTTCTTTCTCTTTTTGCTTATCTACAATCGCTTTTACATCTCCCAACAACTTTTTAGCATCATAAACAATTCCGTCCTTGACGGTGTACTTTACGCCACCTACTCGTATTGGTTTATTATTTTCATCGATTCTGACCGCTCCTGTTCCGTAGAGAACCTTTAGGTTTTGCAATGGATTCTCTTCCAGAATCACAAAATCAGCCAACTTTCCTACCTCTACTGAGCCTATTTCTTTGTCCATTCCGAGTAATTCAGCCCCATAGAGTGTTGCTGAACGAAGTACTTCCAGCGGATGAAAACCTGCTTCTCTCAGCAATTCCAATTCACGGATATAAGCAAATCCGTAGAGTTGATAGATAAAACCTGAATCTGAGCCCGCCGTCACTCTCCCTCCTCTGTTCTTGTATTCGTTCACAAAAGTCATCCAAAGTCTATAGTTTTCCTTCCACAAAACTTCCTCCTCGGTAGTCCAGTCAAACCAATAGGAGCCATGTGACTGCCTATTTGGAGCATAGAACCTCCAGAGCGAAGGAAGCGTATAGACTTCATGCCACTCAGCTGTACGAGCCCTCATCATGTCCCGATTTGCTTCATAAATATTAAAGGTAGGATCAAGAGTGAAATCCAATTCAAGCAATTCATTCATCACTTTATTCCAATGATCTGATCCCGGTTGCGCAGCTTGCCTCCAAAGTTTGCCTGCCTCGGCAAATCGATGCTGCTCATTTTGATAATTGTAATCTAATCTGAAATCCTGAATGGTACGATTCTCAAACAAGGCCTCCGGCAGACCATACCAATGCTCCATAGAAGTCAATCCAGCCCTTGCAGAATTCATTACATTCCAACGCGCCACATCCAACTGCTGATGATGCATCGCTGAGCGAAGCCCAATTCTATTATTTTCCGATAGTGCAGCTTCCATCACTTCGGGGTTGGCTCCAAAAAATTTGATTCCATCAGCGCCATTTTTCGCATTTTCCTTTACCCATGCTTTTGCTTGCTCAGCTGTAGTAATTGGAACTTTTGCTCCCTGCCCAAAACTGGTATAAGCAAGTATCCTCGGCGCGGTAATATCATTAGCAGCTGATTTTTTCTTTTGATCCAGCACCCAGTCCAGTCCATTCCCGGCAGAAGGATCGCGAATAGTGGTGATTCCATGGGCCATCCAAAGTTTAAATACATATTCAGCCGGAGTGCCCTGACCTCTTCCGCCGATGTGTCCGTGAGAATCTACAAATCCGGGAAGCAGATAGTGCCCTTCCAATTCATAAACTTTATCGTCTGGGCCTGCTTTTGGTCTGCGCTCTTCATTGGTAGGTATCCCAGGATAACCGACCACCTGAATTTGAGCGATCCTATTTTTCTCCACGACAATATCTACTGGTCCTACAGGAGGCGCCCCAGTACCGTCAATCAGGATTACTCCTCTCAAAATCAACCGACCATATTGCCCATCTCCTTCGCCTCTGTCAGGAGCAGATTCTATTTGTGAAAAAGAGGAGAAGGAATGAAATAAACCAAAAATAGCTAGGAGTAAAAATCTTTTTGTCATAGGGGATGGTCTTATTCAGCCCAATAAGTTAAGTGAAAATGTATCAACAAAAAATCAAGTACAGATAAAACTGCAGGCACAAAAAAGCCCTAAGGAATTACCAGAGGGCTTTTTGAGAATTGTTGGTAGTTTTTATAAGTCCTTAAACTTCTCCATGATGTCTTCAGAAATTCCAGTAAAGGAATATCCACCATCATGAAATAGGTTTTGCATAGTAACTAATCTGGTGTAATCAGAGAACATCGTTACGATATATTCTGCGCAGGCTTCTGCTGAAGCATTTCCCAAAGGAGAAAGGGATTCTGCAAAATTGTAAAACGAATCAAATCCTCCAATTCCAGTTCCTGCCGTTGTCTTAGTAGGCGACTGAGAAATTGTGTTCACTCTTACTTTTTTCAATTTTCCAAATCTATAGCCATATCCACGGGCGATGCTCTCTAGCAAAGCTTTGGCATCAGCCATATCTGTGTAGAAAGGGAAAACTTTCTGTGCGGCTATATAAGACAGCCCTACGATGGATCCCCACTCGTTCATCACATCCTGCTTCTCCGCTACCTGCATCATCTTGTGAAAAGAGACAGCAGACACATCGTATGACTTCATAGCCCAATCATAGTTCAGATCGCCATAAGACCTTCCTTTTCTGATATTTGGAGACATTCCTATAGAGTGTAAAAGAAAATCAAAATTACCTCCAAGATACTCTTTAGCTTCTGTGTAAAGTTTTTCGATATCTTCTGTACTCGTAGCATCCGCAGGAATCACGATAGTATCACATTCCTTTGCAAGGTCATTGATGGCACCCATACGCATGGCGATTGGAGCATTTGTCAATACAAATCTTGCTCCTTGCTCTTTCGCTTTAAGCGCTGTTTTCCATGCAATTGAGTTCTCATCGAGAGCACCGGTAATGATTCCAAGTTTTCCTTTTAGCAAATTATCTGGCATATAGCTAGGGGGTTATTTTCAAAAATGTTGCCCAAAAATAGGAAAAAATAATCATTCAAGCCCCGAAAATGCTGTAAGGCAAGAATTACCGGCGCAGCAACTCCTTTGCACTTTCTATTGCCGAAGCAGATGGAGACGCTCCCGCGATCATTTTTGCAAGCTCCAGAACCCGTTCATCTTGATCAAGTAACTTGATTTTGCTGACAGTTTTCTCAGAAGAATTATCTTTGAAAACATAATAATGAAGGTCGCCCTGTCCTGCCACCTGAGGCAAATGCGTAATGCAGATCACTTGGTGTTTTTTAGAAATATCCTGCATCATCCCGACCATCTTCAAGGCTACTTCCCCGGAAATACCTGTATCTATCTCGTCAAAAATCAAGGTAGGCATCGCCATTTTATCTGCCATCAAGTATTTAATAGCGAAAAGTAATCTGGAAAACTCACCTCCTGAAGCCACTTTTTTCAATGGCTGTGGAGAAGATCCCTTATTTGCAGAAAACAGCAATTCTATTTCATCCATTCCATTAGCAGAAGGCTCAATTGATTTATGCTCCATTACAACTTTGGAATTCTCCATTCCCAGTCCAGCCAGTAGCTCTTCCAGAGAACTTTGGAAGTTCTTAAAACTCCCTTGTCTTTTTTTGTGAAGGACTTTTCCCGAATCAAGAACTTGTAGCTTACTATCTTCCAATTCTAGCTTTGCCTGTGCTAGCGTTTCGTCCAGATTCTGAACCTGAAACACTTTATCTACCAGCTCTCTTTCCAGCTCCATCAACTCTTCCACAGAGGCCACGCCATGCTTTTTCTGCAGTTGATATATCTTACTCAGTCTATCTCTGATTTCGTCCAGTTTCTCAAAATCAACCTCTACTCGACTATCTTCATCACCAAGCGTCTCTTCTATATCTTTCAATTCAATATTTACCGCTTGAAACCTCTCCTTCAATGCACCAAAAACATGTGCCAAACGCTCTAAAGACTGCATTCCATGCTGTACTTGAGACATTCCTTGTATGATTCCGAACTGCTCATCCTGAAAAAGATTTAGCATTTCATTGATCTTTAACTTGATCTCTTCTGCATTCTCAAGAATTTCCTGAGTGGATTCCAGCTCAGCTTGCTCGTTCTCCTTTAATCCTAATACGCTTAATTCTTCCAGTTGAAATTGATTAAAATCAGCCTCCTTTTGCAATTCAATAGCTTTTTCACTGAGTTCTGTGTATGCCTTTTGTGCTTTTTGAAAAACTTTATAATCAGTTCTGTATTTTTTAACTTCTTCCTGTGTCTGTGCAAATGCATCTATTAAGCTCAATTGATAGCTTCCTTCCCCGAGCTGAAGTGTATCATGCTGGGAATGTACATCCATCAAATAGCTTCCCAACGTTTTTAAAGCATCCAAAAGTACAGGCGTATCATTTACAAACGAACGGGATTTCCCTGCCGGGCTGATCTCTCTCCGTATAATACAGGTAGGTTCGTAATCTAGCTCTGCCCGATCAAAGAAATCTTTTATGCCATAATTAGCTACATCAAACACGCCTTCTATGACGCACTTCTTGTCCTCATGAAGCAATACTTTCGTGTCAGATCTATTCCCAAGCAGCAAGCCGACAGCCCCAAGCATAATGGATTTCCCCGCACCAGTTTCGCCGGTAATCATACTGAGTGCTGGACTAGGCTGCATGTGCAGTTGGTCAATCAGAGCATAATTAGAAATGCTAAGAGATTTGAGCATGGGTCATGAGTTCGTTTGAGCAAAACTAAAAAATCGAGCTTAGCTTTTCAGCAGCTCATTGTACTTTCTCGCATTATTAGGATCCACTTCCAAAAGAAGTTCGACTATTTCTGTCCGAATCTCAAGCGAAGCATTTTTCATAATTGAAGCAATCTCATCACTTTTGGCATCCATAAAGGAGATCGTAAATATTCCATTTGGTTGAGTTTTATTGGCTTCTGCTACTATCCTGATTGCTTCTAGCATATTACCATATGCTTCTTCGGGACGAATCTGAAGAATATCCAAGCCTTGACGATGATATAGATAATAGGCATCACGAATCACCGAAAAGACCGAGGAAGTATAAATGTCATTATTTAAGGCATAGCGATTTCGTCGATCAGAGGTACTTTGCCCCCATCCAGCTCTCCCTGATTGCTGTGCGTTATTTACGATGTCATTTGCTGCTGCAAAGAATTCGCTTCCTCCCCGACTCTCGAACGTATCATAATCTAAGCCTAATGCGATCTGAGCATAGAATGCCAGCAAAGAGCTTATATTATTCAAATAAGTAAACCTATTGAACTCAAGAGGTTGGGATTCTATGTAATCAAAATTCCAATTCCTATCAGCAAAATTAAAAACTAAACTTTCGTAATTAGTACCATAAACAGGTCTAACAGTCTGGATCTGCACAGTGGCATTATAAGTCCCTACTTGTGGAACATCATTGATCGTAATAAGTAGATTCCCTTTTATCCTTTCCTCAGGGCGAAATTCATCCGTGGTCCAGGATCTGCCATTGAGAAACTGTTCGAAGCTGGTCTTCATCTGTCTAAACACATCGGTATTCTGGATTCTTGCGCGATCACTGTTGATAATCACTGTAAAATTCAGCTCTTGAGAAAAGCCAATGAGGGAATAGGAAAAGAAGATGAGAAGGAAAATTCCTTTTTTCATAGACTTAAAAATACGGAAATATAAAGGCTCAAACCCAAACAGGGATATTTTTGATTTGATCTAGTATTAGATCTGCAATTTGATTTTTTGGAGCAACCTCCGATCGTACGGACATTCCAGATTTATGAAAAATGTGAACTTTATTGGTGTCCACCTGAAAACCAGCACCATGATCCTTCATTGAATTGAGGACAATCATGTCAAAATTCTTCTTTGAAAGCTTGCGCTGGGCATTTTCTACCTCCTTCTCCGTCTCCAGGGCAAAGCCAATATGTATTTGATTTTGCTTTTTCATAGCTCCCAATTTTGCTGCGATATCTACATTCTTCACCAAATTTATGGAGAGTTTGGCATCACTTTTTTTAATTTTCTGAGGAGAGACATCCGCTGGAGCATAGTCTGCTACCGCTGCCGCGAAAACACAAATATCCATTTGATCATGGAATTCAACAGCAGTCTGAAACATTTCTTTAGCGGATCTCACATCCTCCCATCGAAAACTATCCTTATCCACTTTCAATGAAATAGGTCCAGAAACTACAAAAACTTCGGCTCCTCTGAAAAGAAAAGCATTTGCCAATGCAAGTCCCATTTTCCCGCTTGAATGATTGCTGATATATCTCACCGGATCAAGTGCCTCTTGCGTCGGCCCCATAGTGATCAATACCTTCTTTCCAGTGAAATCAGAGTTGTTAGCAAAAAAATCTTCAATCATTGATAAAATATGCTCTGGCTCCAGCATCCGACCTTGACCAGATAATCCACTTGCCAATTCTCCTGATTCTGGATCAAGGACTATATTCCCAAAGGACTTCAATTTTAGAATGTTTGCTTGTACCGCAGGATGCTGATACATATCTAGATCCATCGCTGGAGCTACCATCACAGGGCATCTTGCAGACAAATAGGCAGCAGTAAGGAGATTGTCACAGATACCAATGGCAAATTTCCCAAGGGTATTAGCACTGATGGGTGCAACTAAAAATAAATCCGCCCAAAGTCCAAGATCCACATGATTGTTCCAAACACCCGTTTCACCCGTTTGAAATTGGCTTAGAACAGGTCGCTTGGAAAGTGTAGCTAAGGTGAGCGGGGTAATAAAGTCAAAAGCAGAAGTGCTCATAATTACTTGCACTTCTGCTCCTGCTTTAATTAATAATCGAACAAGAAAAGCTGACTTGTAAGCAGCAATGCTACCCGTTACGCCTAATATGATTTTCTTACCCTTTAGGCGCATAGCATTATTCTCCTGTAGGTTCCTCTGGAAATCTGCTGTACACTTTACCTTCCAGGAATTCTTCCAAAGCTAAGGAGCTTGGCTTTGGCATTCTTTCGTAGAACTTGGAGATTTCGATTTGCTCTTTGTTTTCAAATACTTCTTCCAAATTATCAACAGTAGAAGCAAATTCTGAAAGCTTGATATTTAACTCCTCCTTCAAGGTGTTAGAGATTTGCTTTGCTCTCTGCCCTACTACATGAAGCGACTCATAGATATTTCCTGTCTTATCAGCGATTTTATCAAGATCTCTTGTAATGATGGATGGATTAACTGCCATATTCTTATTTGATTATAGTTCTATTTAATTTCTACTTTTTCTAAGGGCTTGCTCTCTACTTCTTTGGCTTTCTGCTCAGCTAATCTGGCTGCATATTCCTTTTGAAGCTCTGCATGCGACTCCAACTCTTCTTTTGCTTTGGCTTCAATTTCTTTAACTTTTCCGGTATAAACACTGGATGGATACCTACGATAAAAAGTAGCGGCAAAGTTCAGCGCATCTTTCAATCGTTCTTCTTTTTTCAGAAATGCACTATTCTCGGCGTAGCCAGTACTCACTTCCACAAGCTTATAAGCAAGTTCTTCGTTATGCTCACTGTCTGGGAAATCCTTTGCAAAGTTCTGAAAGTTAATAATACTCGCTCTGTAGTATTCTCCAGGGTACAGGCCTTCTATTAGCCTGTAATACATCGAGGATTCCATATAAGCCTTCTGTTCAAACCTACCTTGCAAATCAACTAGCATTTCCATTGCCCGCTCGTAGCTTGCAGAAGCAGGGAATTTGGTCACAAACTGCTGAATCGCGGCTACAGCTTCTTGGGAACTTTGTTGATCAAGATTGGCGTCTGGGGCATCTAAGTACAGAGAATATGCATTCATAAATAATGCTTCTTCTGCCAATGGGCTCCTATTATATGTTCGATAGAAATTGCTGAAATAGCCAGCAGCTTCGATATATCTCTTAGTCTTGAAATGGCAGTTGGCATAATTATAATCAGCCAACTCAGCCTTTTCACTTCCTCTGATTACTGGTAAAACCTTGTCATAAAGGATGATAGCTTTATTATATTCTCCTTCTTGGTAATACTTATTTGCACCGGCATAGAGCTCCTCCCAATTCGTGCTTTTCTCAAGCTTGTTGAATGGACCACAGGAACTTGCAGCAAGTATAATAATCAGAAATAGAATGGATTGTACGCGCATGTTCATTTTCAAGACCGCAAATATACGGGTTAATTATTCGGATTCAAATGGATGATTGCTGGATAGTCAAGTCTTACTTCTTGACAACGAGCTTCTTGGTCACAATATTCTTATTGTCCAAGAAAAGGGTGTAGAAATAAATCCCAGGGTTGAAATCAGAAACATTAATAGCCAGCGTGTTTCTTTCAGGATCAAGTTCAAAATCCGCTATTGGATTCCCAATGAAGCTATTTATTGCAATTCTAGCCTTAACAGACTGATTTTTGATAAAATAATCAAACTGAGCTATTCTCACGCTAGGGTTTGGATAGACGTCGCTTAGTACAATATCCTTGTAGTCAAATTCATTAACTTTATTTGCTGGATCATCTACTTCATACCTTGCTTCAACGACGAAAAGGTCTCTCAAATTGTTTTCGTTTACAAATGACAAATCAAAAGACCCTCTTGTTTCGGCTATTCCCATATCAAAAACCAGATACAAATCTGTCAATATCTCACCTGGCTCCAAAATCAATTTAATTTTCGCAAGATCCTTTTTGGGATCGTAACACTGATCTCCAATACAAATTTTTACGCGTTGGGATGACCCGATGTTTCCACGAAGACTTTTAAGTAGATACGTTTTGACTTGGTTGGTTTCGTTTTGAATGATTACTGTTTTGCGTTGGGTTGATCCCAAGTCGCCTCGAAACTCTATCCCGTCACTCAGCACACGCACTTGTTGGGCTTCCGAAAATACGGGAACCAACAGCCAAAGCCATGTAAAAAATATGAGTAATTGTTTCATGTAGAGTTTTAATCGATACGCTGCTTGTGTTGTAACTGTATTCAATATACGGACAAAATTAAGCCAATGGCTATGTATTCAGAGAAAAAAGCGGTTAAAATCTGTTAACCCTAATAAAATTTTTTCTCTAGTCCCTCGTTGGCAATTACGCTAATTATCCAATATTGGCAATGGAATGTTTTTTTCTGGTTTCCAACCGCTTTTTTCTAGTGACTTTAAGATTTCTTCATCCGTAGGCAGAACCAATTCAACTTCAGGAGAATTAAATAAATTTTCTGCATCTGGGTCGATTTCTTCAGGCTTTCTCCAAGAATTGATATCATCCATTGTGGGTTTTTCTTCAAATCTCCAACTAAATCCCTCTAGCCTGGAATTTTCTTCATTGATGAGTTGAAAGGGAGTGAACTTCCCATCAGGCTTTATACCATAAGTGACGCGTTGAATCACACCATCTTTAAATCTGAGTTTGATATTGGCACTTAGCGTTTTATTGATTCCTTGTGAGATTGTATCTGCCTGTAGAGCAAAGTACAGCGATTCTCCATTGCCGTCTATGTCGATCTTGTCCATTTGACCATCTACAAAATAGCCAACCATAGTTCTGCCCTTCATTTGATTGAAGTTCTTTATTGTATCCTGCGTGATCACAAAAACTTTATCCTTCATAAAGACGCGATCCAGTTCCTCATTAGCAATATAAAAAACCATGCTATCGGCTGTAATCTGACTTTTTTGATTCCACATTACCGGGTCTTTGTAAAGCTGAATAGACGAATCCGAATAATTATAAACCAATGAATCCGCCACACCAGACATGTCTGTTTTCACCAACATCACCTTACGAAATGCCAACAAATATTTCATAGAATCCACTTCACCGTCTTGTGAAATCAAAGAGTCAGAAGCCATATAAAGTGTGTCTTTTTCGAAATACCTTCTTACCAAAGCATTTCCATGCACTAAACTATATTTTCGCTCATCCCAATACTCTCCAGCATCTCCAAAGACCTCTACTTGCCTCTCCTTATTGAGCACACTTACATTTTCTTTTCCTTCGTAGTAGGCATCCAACTCACTATAATACAATTCCTTTGCTTTAATTCTACTCGTTTCTGTCTCTACCACTCCATCATAAAACCTAAATTTTTTCGCCTGAGTATCATAAAAACTGCCGTTGGTCGCATCGAGGGTATTTCCATCTTTAGAGATCAGATTCGTCAGACCTTTTGTCTCCGCTGTCTTGGGAATGGTCAGGTAAACCAAGTCATTGGTTTTCATAGTATAGTCCGGATTGACTAGTACCACATTATTTTTAAAGGTGATTCTCTCTCTTTTCACTACATAGGTACCCCGCTCACTCGTAAGGACATTAACTGAATCGACTACTTTTCCACCATTGAAATAGTTTGCAATATTGCCCGCACGGTCATAATCCAAGTATTCTGTGGTAAGGGTAGTTTTATCATTTATTAAAACTACCCGATTTCTAAGTTTGGCAAGTTTGGTGTTACCATCATACTCCGCATAGGCGGAGGTAGTCTCCACAGGATCTTCCTGATCCACTATTCTTACATTACCAAAAAGTCTAGCCTTATTTTCTTCTCTAAAAAAATGGGCCGAATCACAATAAATCAAAGATTTTTGATGCCTCATTTGTACAGAACCCACCAACCTAAGCATTCCTGTTGTTCCAATCAAATCATCAGCATTATTGATCTCTAACTTGGATGTTTCTTGAGCTTGACTCGAAAATGATACGACCCAAAAAGTCAGTAGAAAGAAATGAATACGAAATAAGGATAAAGTCATAGCTGCACGAATGTGGGTAAAATTAGTAGAAAATGATATTTTTGATCAATGGTTGAAGCTTTTATCCGGCATATCCGGAACAAAACAATTTTAGACCCCTCCAAAACCTACCTATTGGCAAGCAGTGGCGGAATGGACAGCATGTGCTTAGGCAATCTTCTTACCAAGGCGCAAATTCCCTTTGAGGTAGCGCATGTCAATTTCCAATTACGGGGGGAAGACAGCGATCAAGACGAAGAGTTTCTTAGAAAATGGGCAAAAACCGTAGGCAAAACTTTCCATGTTCACCATGCCAAAACCAACATGTTCGCAGCAGAGAGAAATATCTCTACGCAAATGGCTGCCCGGGAGATTCGTTATGATTGGTTTGAAAAAATAAGGTCCGAAAGAAATTTAGCTGGAATTATAATAGCACATCACCTAGATGATCAGATTGAAACCATTTTTCTGAATCTTATCAGAGGCACTGGCATAGAAGGGATTTATGGAATGGCAGAACGAAGAGGCTGGCTGATTCGCCCTATGCTCCCTTTTGAAAGGAAGGACATTCAAAGTTATGTGCTCACAAATCAGATCCAATGGCGAGAAGATAGTACTAATGAAAAGACAGATTACAAACGGAATAAGCTCCGACACCTCAGCTTACCAGCACTTTACGAGGTAGCCGATGATGCTAAATCAAACCTACTTAACAGCTTCGCCAGACTAAAAGACACGGGAAAGGCTTTCACCACACTATTCGAAAACTGGAAAAACGAAAAAATCAAAGAATCAGACGGTATGCAAATCCTTTCTTCCACTGATATTCTGAGAACCACTGGAGCGGCATCCCTTCTGTACTTCTGGCTTCGTCCCTATGGCTTCAATTCTGATCAGGCTCAAGACATGTTGGAAAGCTGCCAGTCGGGCGATTCTGGAAAGCTATTCGAAAGCCCAAGTCATTTGCTCAATCTAGACCGTGATCAGTTAATCTTGGCTCCTATACCGCGTGAATTTGCGTCGATCTCGATTTCTGAAAGTGATATTGAGTTTCTTTTACCAGAAGGAACGTATGAAATTTTCAAAATTGAAGGCAAGGAAGCCCTAGACAAAACCCGTCAAAACGCTATGCTAGATTTGGAACGGCTTCGTTTCCCTTTGGAAATCCGGACTTGGCAAGAAGGTGACAGGTTTATTCCGCTTGGGATGAAAAATGCCAAAAAAATATCTGACTTTTTGATAGATTTGAAAGTACCTGTGGTAAAGAAACAAACAGTGAAAGTCTTACTTTCAGAAGGGCAAATAGCCTGGGTTATTGGCTTTAGAATCGCTAATTGGGCAAAATCAACAGCAGCCACCAGGAAATTACTTTATTTAAAAAAGCGATAAGCAATGCACAATCCATTTTCCAAAACATACACCGAACTGGAGGCACAAATGTTCAGTTTTCTTGGGCAGATCAAGTTCTTTGAGCGCCTGAAGGATAAAGAAATGGCTCGTTTTATCCCTGCAATGCATCACCGAAAATATGTGAAAGATGAGGTGGTATTCTTCAGCAAAGACCCAAGCCAAGCACTTTACCTAGTCAAAAATGGAGAAATCAGCCTAACTATTGACATCAAAGACAATTTCGAAACAATACTGGAGGTCAAAAGAGGTGAAGCCTTTGGAGAAAACTCCTTACTCGAAAATGCAAAGAGAACTTACACCGCGCTAATTGTTTCTGACGAGGCCGAATTGATTGTAATTCCTCACTTTGCAATTCAGGAGATTTTTGATAGCAACCCGAAGATCAAGGCAAAAATGATGACCTCTCTCACAGAATACTACAACCTGAACAACCAGCGACTTTTCCGGTCTTATAGGGAATCATTCGGCTTCTTCAGCCTCCGTCAAATGTTTGAATAAGCTCATTCAACTAGCCTATCTCATATTTATCAAAAAATCTTAATTACTTCCAAACTATTCAGAGGTCTGTTTCGAATCCTAGGCATAGTTTAATAACTTAGCGCCGCTTTTAAACGCAACATATTCATATAATAATCTATATATCTAATGAGCAAAGTAACCGTAGTAGGAGCTGGTAACGTGGGCGCAACTTGCGCTGATGTATTGGCTTATCGCGAAATCGCTGAGGAAATCGTATTAATTGACATCAAAGAAGGGGTAGCTGAAGGCAAGGCACTTGATATCTTCCAGAAGGCACCTATCAACCAATACGATAGCCGAACCACAGGCAGCACCAATGATTATAGCAAAACTGCTAATTCAGACGTAGTGGTGATCACTTCAGGACTACCTCGTAAGCCAGGTATGACTCGTGATGACCTGATCGAAACCAACGCCGGCATCGTGAAGTCTGTGACTGAGAATGTAATCAAGCACTCTCCTAATGCGATCATCATCGTGGTCTCCAATCCACTAGATGTGATGACTTACCAGGCACACATCACGGCTGGTATTTCTAGAAATAAAGTAATAGGTATGGCCGGCATCTTGGATACGGCTCGCTACAGAGCTTTCCTTGCTGAGGAATTGAACATATCTCCAAAAGAAATCCAGGCAATCCTCATGGGGGGGCATGGTGATACCATGGTTCCTCTTCCACGCTATACTACAGTGGCTGGTATCCCGGTGACTGAATTGGTAGCAAAAGATAAACTTGATGCAATCATCGAAAGAACAAAGTTCGGCGGTGGAGAGCTAGTGAAGCTAATGGGTACTTCTGCCTGGTATGCTCCAGGAGCTGCAGCTGCGCAAATGGTAGAGGCAATCTTGAAAAATCAAAGAAGAGTATTCCCGGTTTGTATCAAACTGGAAGGTGAATACGGAATCGACGATTGCTACCTTGGTGTACCAGTCATTCTTGGTAAAAATGGTGTTGAGAAAGTATTGGAACTTGACCTAAATGGGGAAGAGAAAGCACTTCTTGAGACTTCTAGAGGCCACGTGAAAGAAGTAATGGAAGTATTGAATAAGCTAGGTAAGTAAGCCTAGTACATTTACATCAGACCTGAGATTCTCTTGCCTTGGCAAGGGTTTCTTGGGTCTGATTTTTGTATTACAACCTCTGAATCATCCTTGTGCCTGTGAAGATCTGGAAAAGCCTACTTATACTTTTTATCACACTACTCCTCGTCGGAGGTGGCTTTTGGATCTACAAGTCCTACTTTTCCTCACGACAAATCAATAGCCTGGAGGTTATCAGTCAAAATTCAGTATTTGTGTTTGAAACCTACCAGGGTGCCGAGCAATGGAATGCCCTGGTCAATGATCCCGTATGGGAGATTTTAAAAACATTTCCGGCATTTCAACGATTAGCTGATCAACTCATCACCTTAGACAGTCTGAATGGAGGTTCTGGAGAAATAGCGCAATCTCTCAATGGGCAACAAGCCACTATCAGCCTTCATTCCACGGGTATTGAGACATTCGAACTACTATTTACCATCAATCTCAGTCCATCCACTGCTACAGGTTTCGTGGATGAAATTAAATCAAGAATCCCATCAGGATCACGATTCCAACTCAGACAATACTCTGACGAAGATGTACTGGAATATTACGATTCGGAAAATAACCGTCAATGGAGCATCTCATTACTCGGTGATTTGGCAGTGATTTCTTCTTCTTCCTTCTTGGTTGAAGAAGCCATCCGATTCTATGTGAATGAAGGTCAACACAGCTTTTACTCTTTATTTAAATCAATTCCGTACAATTCTGTTTCGAAGGGAAGGCTGTTACTTTCAGGTAAAGGGCTGGCTAGCCTGCTGAAGGGAATCAGTGGTCAAAGGGAAAATACAGCCATTGCAGGATTGGAACTCATGCCTGGAGTAGCTGCTTTGGAATTAAATTTGGAAGAAAATCAAATGATCTTTAAAGGACCAGTAGTCTATGAAGAGGACGTAGATTTCACTCCTTCCATTCAAGCCAACCTTACTGCTATCGAAGAAGTAATCTCAAATCGTACCCTTGCGCTCACTCAGATTAATCTAAAAAGCATTTATGAAACCCAAAATATCTCCAATCGTGCTTTTACAGCTAGAGCGACTTTTAGCGGAGAAATACAGCGAAAACTACTAGATAAAGGTTTCTTGGACAGTTTCACCGGAGAGTTGTATTTGCTGGATTTAGAAAACGCAGGAGGTGTAGATCAAAATCTGGTACTATTGGCACGGACAAGAGATGCAGAACTTGCCATACAGCAACTCAAAGAATTTCAAGAAAGCGAAAGTGAGAAAAGCTCTGATTACTATGCTGGACATGAGATCCAGTACTTTTCGGAGGAGGATCTCCCGGCACATTTATTCGAAGGGAAATTCCCGGGATTTGGACAAACCTTCATCACCTCAGAAAATGAAATATTGATCCTTACCAATTCCCAACAAGCCATGAAGCTGATCCTAGACGATATCAGCTCAGGGAGTACCTGGAGCAAATCTTCCAGAGCACCTGAAGCTAAAAAGGATTTAAGTCCAACTTCGGGATTCAGTCGGATCTATTTGACAGATCATATTTGGGATTCTTGGACTAAAAAAGCTAATCCTTCCTGGAGTTCTTTCCTTCAGAAATATGCCGCCGCATTCCAATCATTTCCTTGGGTTTCATTTAAAATCAATCAACTCCAAGATAGAACGGAAGCCACTCTGAGATTCCCTTTTGATGGGGGATCCCAACCGGCGATCGAAACTGCAGATGCGATTTCTTTGCAGCCGAGCAAAAGAATTTCTTTTGATCAGCCTTTAATTTATGGCCCAAAATCCATCACTAATTATCAGGACAATACAGAAGACCTGCTGGTACAGGATCAAAACAATGTCCTCCATCTAATCAATTCTGCAGGTCAGGAAGTTTACGCTGAGCAACTTACCGGTCCTGTTGTATCAGAGTCATTTCAAATTGATTACTATAAAAACGGAAAGCTGCAGGTGCTACTTGCATCAGCCGACAGAATCTATGGAATAGACAGACTGGGAACACCGCTTCCCGGGTATCCATTGAGTGCAAACGGCGAAAAGATCACACATCTCAATCTAGTTGACTACAGCAATTCTAAAGACTACCGTTATTTCATCAGCACAGAAGAGGGTAATTTATTCCTATTGGATAAGACGGGTGGACAACTGGAAGGCTGGAATCCCAATCGAATAGGAGCTAAAACCATCGGCTTACCCGCTCACTACAGAGTGCCTGGCCAAGGTGATTTCATGGTCACTTTGACAGAAGATGGTAAGCTTCAGCTTTTCAATAGAAGAGGTGAAAGTCAAGCAGGTTCATCTATTAAGCTCGGAGAATCCTTCAATTCTGGACTGATTGCCTGGAGAAATCCACAAACAAGATCGACACAGCTCGTAGGGATCACTACAAACGGAGAGGTGATCCATTCCAATTTCAGCGGGGAAATCGGCTATAGAAACCAGCTGATCAAAAATGACCGGGATAGTGAATTTCTGCTTGTTCCTGATCAAAAGCAAAACGACTTTGTCTTTATCTCCCGGCAGTTTAACGAAGTAAGTGTACTTGATCGAAGCGAAAAAATACTTTTCAGCACCCGTGTATCAGATGAAAATCTACTCTATCAATATTTTGATTTCGGCTCAGACCGACAATTATTTGCTATCACAGATCTCAATCAAGCGTTTTGCTACCTGTATGATCTCCATGGAAATCTGCAAACTACTATGCCTCTGGAAAGTACAGGTTACATCCAGATTTCCTATCAATCTTCCCTAGGCCAATACCTGATCAGGACAGTAAGCGGATCCACACTTACTGAATTTCAACTGGCAGATTAGCCATCTCTTGTTTCCCTTGGGCATCGTGTCATGATTGGCTAACTTGCAAAAAATTACCTTAACAACTAATGCTGAAAAAGTACTTCCTACTCATATCCTTACTTCTCTGGGTTAGCACTCACTCTTTTGCCCAGCTGATTGCCGACAATCAGGATATTTATAAAGTAGGTAATTCGGTCAACCTGAGCTCTCCTTATCATACTACCCTTTCATTTTTTTATAATCTGGAGGAAGGTCATTACCAGCCTGAGAATGCCGCTAAGACGCTTGACCTTTCAGATATAGAAGATCAAAATGGACATCGACTCGCAGTAAAACTCAAGCAGATTTTTGAGGGAAAAGGGATTTTAATACGAACTAACGAGATTCCAAACGAGCAAAACTACACCGACAGCTCCTCTGCCTCCAATGAGAATATCTATTATTTTGACAAAAAAAAGCTCCCGGGAATATTCCTGCAAAAATCCGGTGATACTTGGAAATATTCAGCCTTTAGCGTAAGCCAAATAGATGAACTTCACTCAGAAACCTATCCCTACGGTACTGCAAAGTTGCTGAACGTCTTGCCGAAAATTGGAAATCAGGAATATTTAGGACTCCATCTTTGGCAATTAGTCGGCTTGTTTATCCTGCTTTTATTGGTTTTCCTTTCGCATTGGTTTTTCACCTTAGTGGTAGATAAATTAATGCTCTACCTATTCAAGCGCTATGGCTATGGGAAAATAGGAGAAGATTACATATTACCCGTAGCCCGAGTGATCAGCTTTTATTTGATAGTGGTATTACTCTCCCTGTTCATCCGCGTGCTCCAGCTACCCATTGAGATTTGGTCTTGGATAGTAATACTAATCCGTACACTGAAACCATTCCTGATCACCATTATATTTTACAAATTGGCAGATGTGGTGGCAGCATACTTTTCCAAACTAGCCACTAAAACGGAATCCACCCTTGATGATCAATTGGTGCCTTTGATGCGAAAAACACTCAAAGCGTTTGTGATCATTGTAGGAACGCTGTTTATCCTGAGAGATGGGCTTAATCTCGATATTATTCCATTTCTGACCGGTCTCTCCATAGGCGGTGTAGCTATTGCCCTAGCTGCTCAGGATACGATCAAAAACTTCTTCGGTTCAGTCATGATTTTCATTGACAAGCCTTTTCAGGTGGGCGATTGGATCACTTCAGGCGATATCGATGGGACTGTGGAAGAAGTCGGTTTTAGATCTACACGGATACGTACATTTAGAAATTCGCTCATGTATGTCCCAAATGGGAAAATTGCTGACGCAGTTCTGGACAATCATGGCTTGCGTCAATACAGAAGGTTTTACTCGACTTTGACTATCACATACGACACTCCGCCAGCGCTCGTGGATGAGTTTGTCAAAGGACTTCGTGAAATCGTACTAGCTCATCCCAACACTCGCAAAGATGTCTTTCATATCTATTTCAACAACTTGTCCTCTTTCAGTCAAGATGTCATGTTTTACATCTTCTTTGAAGTACCTACCTGGGGAGAAGAACTGCAATGTCGTCACGAGATTTTGATCCAGATAGTTAAGCTAGCCAATTCAATCGGCGTGCGCTTTGCCTTCCCTACTCAGACCTTGCATATGGAATCTTTCCCTGAAAAGAAAACGATTGTGCCAGAATATAGCGGTGGATATGAAGCAAAAGTCACTGATTTTGTTCAGCGTGAGTTAAAACGTAAAAACGAATAACGAATAACGAATAACGAAAAAGACTTTTACTTCACTTCAAAAGTTCGCAGGTAGTCTTTCGCTTCCCCCTGTTGGGTTTTGGTTTTAACCGTGATCTGATATTTCCCTTTTAGATCTGGGACTTTGACTTCAATAGAATTACCTGGAGAAGAGGCATCAGGGATTTCTGACCAGTACAATACTGTTCTCCAGTCCATGATATTCTGATCTTGCCTTGGCTCAGCAAAGAGTGATTCTGTGGAGATAACTTTAGGTTGAATCCCTTCATAATCGAGGTAAATGCCATTGGATGGAATAGGAAATCCGCCAAAGTTATTCTTATAGGAACTGAAGCTAATTACGCCTGGAAACTTCTCTTCGTTTAAGTAAAAAGTACGGCTCAACACTTCCAGCTTTTCAAAACCTGTAGGGTCAAATGTCGCAAGCAAATCTGAATCAAAAACAGGCAATGCATCAATCAACATCAGAGGATTTGAATCAAAACCGGCTTCTCTCACCTCATCCAAAGCCCGAAATTTCTTCTTTTTCTTGATCGTCCTTAGTGACACCTCAGGCACATATTCTTTGATGACTGTAGCTACCGTTTCAAACCTCGTATAATCATCCAATAAGTACGTCCGATCTTCCATAAACCCTGTAACTACAGGAAATAAGCTTGCATCGAACTCATTGACGAAATAGGCTTCCACCTGTCCACCCTTCAGCAATTCCTGAAGAAGATCCTGATCCGCCGGACTGATTTCTAATTCTGGAAATACAAAACTGCTTTTAAAACGAGTAACAGGAGCTGGCGATACGATCCCAAAGTCCAATAGGCTTCCATTTTCATCGGCTTGAGCCACAAGGAAATCCCAGTGTTTCATTCCCCCGGCATCAAAATACATAGTGCCATCCGCATCTGGTCTATCTGTAAAAAGTGCAGATTTATCCCCATGAAGTGAGAGGTAGTACAACTGTGTAGTATCGACTGAGGCACTCTCTACTTTGGCTTCGATTATATGCCCAAACAGCTCAGGAATTAGGGTGTGCTTCTCGATAGACTCATACGCCTGCGCTGAAGGAATCTGCCCTTGATCAGTCAAAAACGGATTTTCAGATGCTATACTTACTTCACTTATTTCAACACCGACAGGCAACTTTATTTGCAATTTCTCTCCTGCGGCAATCACTTCTTGGGACAAAACTATTTCATTGGAATCGCTGCGTTGAGAGATTATCTTTCGCTTAGAAACTACCGTAGGAGGCACATTTCTATTGAATACCGTAATGAATTGCTGGACTAAACCTTCTTCTAAATTTTGATAGGGACTTACTCTGGTAAACACGCGAAGGAGATAATTGTCCGATGGCAGATTTATAGGAAGCTGAAGAAAGTTAAAGCTTCTCCCCTCCTCTAATGGCATCTTTGCCATAGCAACTGACTCATTGTATCGATTAACCAGTTCTGCGTAGATAATCTTAGACTCTACGGGAGAATTATTCTCCATCGCCTGGCTAGCTATCCATACCCGCTCCCCTCCAAAATAGATGGTCTTGGGAATGACGAAATCCACTGTCTCAGCTTCAAGGTTTTGACTAGACGCCACCTGAGTAAAGCTAAGACCCAGAAAAAGAAATACAAATAATTTATGCGGTAAGCTCATATTAATCCTCCCAAAAATCAGGTTTCACATTTGTTCCTCTCAGTGTGCAATCTGAACAGCGGCGAATAGCCCCTTGATAGCCTATCGGAGAATATGCTCCTTCAGGAATTATAGGTACTACAGGTATAAAACCCCCACTTCCAAAGGATTGTCCATAATTGGCAATCAAAACCGTATCAGGTTCGACGAAACAGCTAAAGTAAGCAGGTTCTATTGCTCTCCATGGTAACACTTCTTTAACTCCGATGAATAATCGTCGTTGCCTTACAGTGCCCAAGCTCACATAGCCCACTACAGGTGCATCAGGATTCTGATCACTCATGATATTCCCTCCGATATTGGAAGGTAAGGGGCTGAAAATCGATCCTATATCATTTGTGTTTTTGCGGAGAATCTCCCAAAATTCTGACGCTTTTTTATCCAGCGCTTTCTGGGAAATCAAAATACTATAGCGCACAGAAAGACGCTCGTCATCCTGCAATATTTGAGTAATAGACTGTCTAAATACGAACTGATCTTCAAATCTGGAAGAAGTCTCCAATATCAAGTTAGCACTTACATCCCCTCTGTAGCACATGTCTGTCCTCTCATCAGGACTCCTAATAACCACATCTTGCTGCTCTGCATCATATTTAAAAAAAGACGGGAATTTTGGTCTGAAAGCATAGGTTTCTTCAAATGTCCATAGGAAGTCATCTGCATTCTCATCTCCTTTTGTAGTCAAAAATACCTCTACTCCCAGTTCATTTTTCACATAACCTACATCAATAATCTCAGGAGTTAGAATAGGCTTAATCAATTCTGATGTATAGCTTTTTCCATCATTTGTTGATATGTAAAGTCTGTAATTCTGATCCTCAGGGATATCATAAGCAAATTCAAATGCTCCTGATCCCAAATCAGTTAAGGGAAACTCTGCTCCGGTTTCTGACCTAAGGTAAACTACCGCACTCGGAAAGCTTGGAGCAAATGAATCATCAGTTTGAATATTTCGGGTATAACTAAGCTGCAACTTGCTTGGCAGTCCTTCTGTGTCCAGATACCCCTCCACTACCAATACAGAAAGGTCTGCAGGTTCTATTTCCGGATTGAAAGGCTCTCTACATCCACTTATGAGTAGTGTACTTAGAAATATAAGTGTGACTAGTCTATTCATCAGAAACGGAAATTGTATGTAATAAATGGAATAGGCTGGGCAAATATGGACAACTGATAACCCCTCAATTGACCATCTACAGGAGTGTAATACACAGAATAAGGATTACTTCTTCCCAACAGGTTGTAAACCCCCAGTGACCAAGATGAATGAGCCAGCTTCTTGATCTTATGGCTTCCTTCTAAATTAATTGAAAAGTCCACTCTGAAATAATCAGGAATTCTATAGGCATTTCGCTCAGAAAAATATACCCGCTCGGAACCAGCATAGTCAAACTTAGAAATCGGTAAAGTAATTGGTCTTCCTGTACTGTAATTGAGATTTAGAGAAGTATTTACCCGCTTGCTCAACTCATAATTGCCCGTGAGCACTAGGTGATGCGGCTGATCAAAATTACTGGAATAAAAGTCTCCTTTGTTGATTTTCTCAATGCTTGGATCATCAGAGGTTTTCATGAGAGACCGGGAATAGGTGTAGGCCAATGATCCTTGTAGCAACCCAGTACTTTTCTTCAGTAACACCTCCACGCCGTAGGCTTTCCCATCCGAATTCAACACATCCTGTTCTATATTTTCATTGAGGATAATATTGGCTCCTGAGCGATAATCAAGCAGATTTGCCATGTATCTATAGTAAACTTCCGTAGAAAATTCGAGTTTGTTTTTTGCAAGATTACGATAATAACCCAGCGAAGCTTGACCTCCGGTTTGTGGCCGGATATATGTATCGCTCAATTTCCAAGAATCCGTTGGGGATATAGAGGAGGTGTTTGACAATAAGTGAATATTTTGTCTCATGGTATTAAAACCGGCCTTCACAGAGGATTTGTTGTCCAAGGAATATCGAGCCGAAACCCGGAATTCTGGTCCATGATAAGTCTTCACAGGTTCACCATTTCCAAATGTTTCCTCACCTATTACATTACTGTCTGTGATGGGAGCACCCGGCACATATCCATTCACGGTCATAGGACCTAGCAATTGATATAGCATGTATCTACCTCCATAGCTCAGCGACAGCTTTTCAGAAACTATAAATTCATCTCCAAAATAAACCGAAATCTCGCGGGCATTTTCCTCATCCAGTTGCTTTTCTATTACAATGGATTCAGAGCCGTAGGGCATGTTGCTCCCCGGATTCAACGAATATTGAATACCATGAACTCCAAAGTTCATGATATGATTCTCGTTCTTTCTGTATTCAAATTCCGCCTTGAGGAAAAGCTGACTGACATCAAAGCCAAATTCAAAGGAGTTCAATGGGTTTTCCTGCCCAATAATTCCGAATTGATAATTGTCACTGCCAACTGTAAATCTACCTTCAAGCTGGTCATTGAAAAAATGCTTCCAGCCCAGCGCTACATTTATATTTTGGTAGGAATAGGTAGTATCTGGGTCAAAGCGAAAATCATCTTGACTTAAATAGGCTGTCAACTCAAGTGTATTCTTTTCATTGAGGTTATGCTGAATATTCGCATTGATGTCATAGAAAGTAATTTTACTGTCATTCAAATCGGCCTCATCATCCAACAGATTCAATGCCCAATCCGAGTAAGTAGTCCTACCTCCTACGATAAAGTTCGTCTTCTTGCCAATCGGGCCATCCAGACTCAATCTGCTAGTCAGGATGCCTAATCCACCAGATCCTCCTATTTTTTCCTGTCTGCCAAACTTCGGATCAACTTGCAATACCGAAGAAAGTCTGCCTCCGTAATTCACCGGAATGGATCCTTTGTATAGCTCGACTCCATTTACAATGTCCGCATTGAAGGCTGAGAAAAACCCGAATGCATGGGTAGGATTAAAAATCGTGGAATTACCATACAAGATCAAATTTTGATCTGCCGCACCACCACGCACATTAAATCCAGAAGTTGCCTCCCCTACCGTGTTGACTCCTGGCATGATCAAAATACCCTTGAGAACATCCACTTCGCCCAGCACCGCGGGAAGTCTCTTTACTTCAGCAATGCTGATGGACTGCACTCCCATGTCAAGTTTGTTCACATTTGATAATGCACCGGAGCTTACCACTACTTCATCCAGCGAAAGTATGGTCTCTTCAATACTCATATTGAGAACGCCGTCGCCCTTAAGATCTATCTGTCGCTGCTCCTGAAAGCCACCAATATTTTGCACCCAAATCGTGTGTCTTCCCTTCGGAAGAGTAAGCTGGTACTTGCCATTTTGATCCGTAGCTACTTGACTGTAGTTGATTTTTTCCAATACTATCGCGCCATTCATTGGTTTTCCTGACTCTATGCTGCTCACTGTACCACTTAAAATCGCTGTTTTGGATTGAGGGTCATCTGAAGATTTCCCTATGGTAAAGCGCTTATTCTTATCAAATGCGCCCAGTGAATCTCCAGCATTTGCCAGATTATCATGTCTCTCCTGTACCAAGAAGTAATCGGCAGGGAAATCAACTTGTATTTTCTGGCCTTTGCTCACCCAGATCCGATTAGATTTATCTAGCGTATAGGTCATATCCGTCTCAGCAAAAACCTGATTCAAAATCATCTTGATATCTGAATTATTTGCCTGCAGATTGACTTGAAGGTTTTCCACGTCTTCTATTTTGTAGTAGAATTTATAATCGGTCTCAGATTCAATTCTCGTGGCAAATCTCTCAAATGACATTCCCAGATACATTCCACTCAGCTTGGTAGTAGCTGTCTGAGCCCACAAATCAGCAAAAAAGCAAGTAAGAAAAATCAATAGTAGAAATTTTTTCATTCGACAAAACTGTTAAACGTATCAGCCTTACTTTCCCTCAAAGTGACCAGTTCCAAAATGTATTTTTCCTTGTCCGTAGAGAAAAAGATAGACTTCCCTCTGAGGTATTTTTTTGCTTCCTTCTTCTTCAATCCCAAACTTTGAATAGCCTGCTTTTTCTTTCTAATAAGGACAAATTCATTATTGAACCAATAGAAGTAATCCGTTTTCTCCACAAAACTATGCGTGTACTTGCCCACCTCTTTTGCTGGGTCATTATATTTGAAATACTTCTTTAGGACTTTGACCTCACCATCTTTTATCACGCGGTAAAATCCGTTTTTATGACGTCCATAAGAATCATTTCCAAGGTATTTCTTAAACACACTACCGTCCTTGAGTTGAAACTCTTCAATTTTGTCCGGTGTAATTAAAATCTTTTGACGATAGATTGGGTGAAATGTAATCAATACGTCATCGTGCTCATCATATAGGAGCTGAACCTCAGTATAGCTTATGTTATTAATAGACAGACGTCCTTCTCCAAAATTCCTATCCAAATAATAGGGATCGCCCTCATAATTTAAGGGAGGTTCTTTGTATTGGCCACCAGTGATTAGCTCCTGAAAATAGGGCAACTGCTCTTTGTACAAGGACAAATAAGTCTGTGACTGCGCAAATGACTGGGCAGTACACATAAAAAACAGAAGAAAAGCTGTGAAAAAGTTTATTTTTAGCATATGTTCGACACTATACTAGATCAGATTACGCTCTCTTTGTCAAGGAATAATCTGAACGGTAAATATAGTATTTAAATGGACTAAGCTCATTAAATTTTCAATAAACCTAAGATGAAATCGAGCATGTCGTAGACGACATACAGCCGGATGATTATCAACCCTGCGAGATTCCATCCCGTTTCCTTCGTCACGGGACAGGTTATGACCAATAAAAACAATTATAAACAGATGAAAAGAAGAAATTTACTTAAAACTATTGCAATCGGAGCTGCTGCCCTTCCACTGGCACCTGCACTTGCTTCTACTACGCAGAAAAAGAAAGCAACGATACAATTCTCTTTAAATACAAGCACATTGCGTGGTCAAAAACTCGATTTGCCCCAAATAATCGAAATCGCAGCCAAAGCCGGATACGATGGGATAGAACTTTGGATCTCTGAAATGGACGCCTACCTTAAAACCGGCAAATCTTTAGCCTCTCTTAAAAAACTATTTACCGATGCCCAACTAATTCCTGTAAACGCCATTGGATTTGCACCATGGATGGCTCAGGATGTACCTAAAAGCAAAGCTGGTTTTGAGCAAATGGAGAAGGAAATGGGCATGCTGGCAGAGATCGGATGTAAGCGTGTGGCTGCGCCAGCTATAGGCGCCACAGACCCGATAGACTTACTAGCAGCCGGTGAGCAATATGCTAGGTTGATAGCACTAGGAAGAAAAACAGGAGTAATGCCGCAATTGGAATTCTGGGGATCTTTTGCGCAGTTTCATCACATAGGGCAAGCTTTAGCTTCTGCAGCTGCTGCAAACGACCCTGATGCCAGAATCCTACCGGATGTATTTCACTTGTTCAGAGGTGGATCTGGTTTTGATGGGCTCAAGTTGATTGATGGAAATGCCATCGAAGTTTTCCACATGAATGATTTCACTTCAAAACCACGGTTAGAGCAAAAAGATAGTGACCGCGTGTATCCTGGAGACGGCATAGCGCCTATGAAGGAAATCGCCGCAACGCTTAAAGCCATGGGCGGTACTAAAATCATGTCTCTGGAACTTTTCAACGAAAGCTACTGGGCTCAGGACGCGCAGGAAGTCGCAAATACCGGACTGAAGAAAATGAAGCAGTTCTTTTAATTCGATTGAAAAATAGTAATAATTAAAAACCCTTTCAAATTGAATTTAAAAGGGTTTTTAATTACTACACCAAATTTCAAAACATGGTAGCAATACCAAAAATCATAAACATCAAGATCATTGGTCCAAAAACCAACAGCAAGACCTTTCGCTGAATTCTCTTATAATCCTCTCCTTCCAACTCAAGAATTGCATCTTCTGGTTTGATTAAATTTGAATAAACAGCCCTAAAAATAAAGTAATAAATAATCATCATGGAAATCAATAAACCTAAAATCCATAAGGTTTTGCTCAACTCAGAGGGGAAACCTCGTCCTTTAGTGAGATTTCCATATATCCAAGAAATCATCGCCAGTACAAAAATAATAGCTGAAAGAAAGTGGGTTGACATATGAAAGCGATGATCACTTAATGCATATTTCTCTCCATATTTCTTTTTAAGACCTGTATATGTGTAATTTCTAAGGTCAAGAAAGAATTGTCTCATGTACGAAGCCTGTTTAAAAACAAGAAAAGCCGTTTCTCGAAACAGCTTTTCTTGACTTATTAACTTTAAATCGATGCTACTATCTTTTGATTGAAGTCTTATACTTTCTCCATCCAATCCACTCCGGTATCCTTCCAAGCACGCTCATTAGCAGAATCGATCACAGCTTCGCAAACTTTCTGCGTTTCAAAAGCATCTCTAAAAGTTGGGTGACATGCTTCTCCCGTTTCTAAGCTCTTGAAGAAATCAGCCACTTGGTGAATAAAGGAATGCTCATAGCCAATAGAAGTGCCAGGAATCCACCATCTATCCATGTAAGGATGATCGCCATCAGTCACGTGGATAGATCTCCAGCCACGAACCTGACCTTCATCCGCATGGTCAAAATACTCCAAACGAGTCAAATCATGTAAATCCCAGCGGATGGATGCATGCTCTCCGTTGATTTCGAAAGTATAAAGTGCCTTGTGACCTCTTGCATAGCGTGTAGCCTCGAATAAGCCCAAGGATCCGTTGTCAAAATGACAATGAAATAAACAAGCATCATCGATAGTTACTTTTTTCTTTTCACCAGTACCTTGATGAACTCGCTCTTTGATGAAAGTCTCAGTCATGGCAGAGACATCCTTGATGCCCCCATTCAGCCACATAGCTGTATCGATGCAATGCGCAAGCAAATCGCCGGTGACACCAGAACCTGCAGCGTCAGCGTCCAATCTCCAAAGAGCATCACCTCCTTGAGGTAAATCCGGACTGATGGTCCAATCTTGAAGGAAGTTTGCCCGGTAATGAAATATCTTACCCAACTTACCAGAAGCTACGATTTGCTTCGCCAAAGTCACCGCTGGCACTCTTCTGTAGTTGTACCAAACTGTGTTTTTTACGCCAGCTTTTTCCACTGCCTTCACCATGCCTTCAGCTTCAGCTACCGTTCTGGCCAAAGGCTTTTCGCAGAGAATCATTTTCCCTGCTTCAGCTGCTGCTATCGCAATTTCTGCATGCGTGTCATTTGGAGTACAAATATCCACCGCATCAATGTCATCTCTCTTCAAGAGCTCTCTCCAGTCGGTTTCCACAGACTTATAGCCCCATTGCTCGGCGAAAGCCTTGGCTTTTTCCTCTCTCCGTGAGCAGCAAGCCTGCAAAACCGGCACGTACTCATACTCTGGAAAAAAGTCTGGTACTCTTTTGTACCCATTGGTATGTATTCGACCCATCAGTCCTGTACCGATTAGACCTATTCTTATATGTTTTTTTTCTTTCATGTGTTTATAATTTGTTTTTATTGGTCATAACCTGTCCCGTGACGAAGGAAACGGGATGGAATCTCGCATGGTAGATAATCATCCCAGTGTGTGACGCCTGAGTCATGCTCGATTTCATTTTACTTTGGATTTAAAATTTTAATAGATCGTAATTGCGAGCCCAGCCTGGGTGAAGCAATCTTTAGTGAGAGACTGCTTCGCTTCGTTCCTTCGTTCGCAGTGACGTAAAAACCACTCTTACCACCCATGAGCATTCCTCACTTTGACCAATGCTGCAAGGATGTCATTCCAGGTTTGCTGATTGTTCATGACTTCATTTGGGAACATACATCCATCCCAGCAGATGTGCTTGAAGGCTTTGGTCAACTCGCCTTTTTCATCCCGAAGCCAGTAACCCGCATCATGTGTAATGTCCAACACGCCGTTTGGATCTGTGGCTTGGCAATGTCTTCCTGTCTTATCGTGGGAACCTTGACCAAATACAGACCCGTCATTTTGAGCTACGTGAAAGTCAATCGTCCAAGGACGAAGCGCATCTGTCACTATTTTCAAAGCAGCTTTGACTACTTCACGATCTTTGAGGTCTGCGTCTTTGGGAAGAATTCTATGCTCCGGGGCATTATAACCCATGGTGTATAGAAAGGTATGCGACATATCTGCCTGGAAACCAATATTAGATCTGTCCACCATTTCAAGTAATTCCACCATATACTTCCAACTGTGCATCGCACCCCAGCATATTTCTCCTTCGGTAGCCAATTTTTCTCCATAGCCTGCCGCTACATCACAAGCTTCGCGGAATGTTTCAGCTATGATTTTAGTGTTTCCCGCTGGATCTTTGGCCCAGTCTTCCACTCCTGCTGCTGAATCTATTCGGATCACACCGTAAGGACGTACACCAAGACTCTTGAGCTGCTTTGAAAACTCACAGGTCTTGCGCACCATGTCCACAAATGTCTTCCGCTGATCTGCTGTGCCCATCGCTGAGCCTGCCCATATCGGAGCGACAAAAGAACCTGCTACAAGATTATGTTTTTGAAGTTTCTCCGCTAGAATTTTAGCCTCATCTGGATCATTAAGGTTAAAGTGTGGCTCCAACAAACCTAAATCAACCCCGTCAAATTTCACTCCGTCCACTTCGGCGGCTGCTGTCATCGCCAAAAGGGAATCGAAAGGAATTACAGGTTCAGAATCTGCTCCTTTGCCCACTATTCCGGGCCAGGTAGCATTATGTAGTTTTGGATAATTAGTATGACTCATGGTATTATGGGTTTTTAGTTATTAAAAGCCGGAAGACCGAAGGCAGATGACCGAAGTGGCCTTGACCAACATACCTATGTCCTTCCTCATTTGTTATTTTAATGTATTACTGTCGACCGAAAACTGAATACTGGCCACTGTTTACTCCCACACTTTCAGATCTGGATTATCCGGGCCAAAGTGCTTCAACATGACAATAGGATCGGTTTTGGAATGATTCGTGATTTTCACACCGGCTTGGGCAGCTTTTTCACTGACGAAATACTCATCATGTGTCAACTGGCCAAAGCGGATAAGGGCAGGCGTTTCTATATCCCAATCATTCATCTTGCCATATCCCTGCATCATGATCATGCCATAGGCAGCAGAATCTTTGATCGTCACCGTTTGACCTGGATAGATCGTCAATTCCTTGGCGCTGTAGTCATGAGATCGATAGCAAATCCATTTGTCATCATATCCTGCCGCATTCATCTCCGCTCTATCTTCCACTGGAATTGGCTCCATGTAATGGTTATCCATCAGGTTGGGATTGACATTCAAATCCCAATCTATCATTTCTACCAGCAGATCGTAATCGCCTATTCTATCTTTGGGAGTAGCATTCCAAAGTAACTCATCTGGAATGATCGCCTCATTTACCAGAGACTGATACATCGCAAAAATATCAGAGGCTTTTTGTGGCTCGTAAGTACACAAACTACCTGGAGCATGTAGCATTCCAGGAGGTACATTCCAGCCTGTTCCCGGCTGAAGTCGAAATGCTTGCGAATAATTGGTGATTTTATTATCCCCTTTGTTAAAATTCTTTAAACATTCAAGTATAGTCTCTTTAGATGTTCCTGGAGCGATACCAAAGAAAGTATAAGGAAAATCACCGCCATGATTATTGACTTGAGGGGGGAAATAATAAGCTTCTGGCTTACCATTTTGGCCTGTAAGTTTACCAAATTCGTCACTTGGATGAATGTGATGAGGAAGTGGCCCCATGTTGTCAAAAAACTTGGAGTACATAGGCCAGGACTTGTATTTGTCCCAAAGACGACTACCTAGGATTTCTCCTCCCAATTCATCTATCGCATCCTTCAAAAGAAATAACTCCGTCTTACCGCAGTCTTCCAGAGCAATATGACTGAGCCCTTCGTTTTTGCTAGTAAGCGGACCATTTTCAGCTGGCGTAGTAGATGAAAACCAACGTTCGTCGATACCTCCACGCTCTCCGCCTAAGCAATAATAATCATTTGGATGAAGTTTGATCCTTCTGCCCGGCACACAGAACGAGCGCGGTACCCAGGTCGGGGTTAATCTTAGAATTCCTTCTCCCTGCTCGAGGGCTTTTTTTGCTAAACTCATGGGTTATTGATTTTTTGAGATTTGAGATTGAATTGGAAAATTGGAAGAATGAAAAATTGGAAAATTATTTCAGCTCCTTTATAGTCGCAATTCATCATTCTTAATTTTACATTTTAAATTCCTTGACTAAATTTCCTGTCATGACTGCCAGTTTGATTTCATAAATCCTGCTTTCTCCGGGTTTCAATAAAATCAATGTACCATTTTTACGCGCTGCAGCCTGCCCTATTGGAGGATGTGTAGCAGGTTCTAGAGCCGTCACATATTCATTTTTACCCCAGTGCTGCCAGTTGATCAGCCATGGCATCTGTTTCTTGGAAAATGAGATACTTAATCCTAGTTCCAAATCATCATTCATATATCCACAAGTGACTTGATCATTCTCATCGCTATTTGGATCAATGAATGCCACATCCTCACCAAAAGCTGCATGCTCGTCCAATGGGGCAGCGCATTTCGTAAATTTATGCTCCTTGTTGAATGATGAAAGTGAAGCATCAGCTTCCCTAGGCTGGATTTCGCCCTTCCATACTATCCTTGTTCCTTCATTGATCAGCGGCCAACCGCAATTGATATGATACAAGACCATGTGAGGTGCTGGCGAATTACCGCGATTGCTCACCTCGTCTTTGATGCTAATTTCTGCACTCCCAATTGACCCAGAAATAGTTCTTTTCAATTCCAGACTTGGCCCGAAAGTCGTCGTCTCCCGGATAATCCCCACGATTTCAAAATCCAGATTTCCTGAATAAATGTCCGGTTGCTTGATGGAAATCAGCTCCGCTGCAGTATTGCTGTAATTCCCATGTAATCCCCGGCTTCCGGTCTCATCCTCATTAGGAGGTCCCATGGAAGAAATCCCACAAGTGGTCAGCAGTCCGCCACCGAATGTCCTGAGCCAATCTATACCCTGGTTGGAGAAAGGCTGAGATGCTACATGTCCGGCATTACTGATCCACGACAGGCTATGCTCATTATGAAATGCATCCAAAATATCCATTCCCCGATCTAAAACGACTTTATATCGAAGGCCAGTTCCTGTGTTAATCCAGGCGATGCGGGTTCCACGTCCCGATCCATTGTCAAGGGTAGAAGTTTCAATTCCGCCAAGCTGACGGGGATTAGATAATTTTTCTTTCCAATTGGATGGATCTGAGAGGTTCATTCGTACGTTGGAGACTAGTGTGTAATCTATTAAAAAGGGCTCCTGACACTGTCCTGCCCTATATGGGTTCAGTGTGTAAGCAGGGGAATAAGTTATGCAACTTATGAGAGAGAAATATGCCATTGGTATAAAAAAACACAGAGATGGTTCAAGTCTCACGACTTGCGCCATTTCCGTCTTTGTGGCTTTGTGGTGAAAAACAAAAATGGTTTAAAATAAAAAACATTCGAGGTTTTCTAAACCTCGAATGTTAGCAGTGGGGAGATTTGATGGCTATTCCTCCTCGTCCTCTTCAAAAGCGGCGATATCAGCATCAAACTCCGCTTCCACAAACTCATCCCTTGCCATCCAATATTCCGAAGTGGTCAATCGGTACTGATTGTTGCCCAAATCGCTCAAATCCCAAATAATCGAATCTGCTTCTTCAAACTTTACTTTGCCAAGTAGATGATCTGTAAATAGCCGCTTGATCAAGTTGCTGTCATTGAGCGTGTATTGCAAAGCCTTAAGTACGACCTCCTTCGTAATAGCTTCTGCATCCGGATCCTCGCTACTAATAGTAAGCTCAGCGATTGTGGCTTTGGCACTTGGGAATTTGCCATTGTAGGCCTTGTGCAACAACTGATTGATCGTGAAAAGCTGATGATGAAGGCTTATTACCGGATATTCCTCGGAGATTTTATCCAAAAGCATGTCATGAGAAATTTGTTCAATCTGGCCTTCATTGAGCTCATCTGAGAGTCTATATTCTAGTAGAATTGCCGCAGCCTCAGCTGGTTCAAAATCAGAAATTGCCATCGAAAGTAGCTCCTTCAGCTCAGCTGGGTTTGATTTTGAGGCATCGGGGAAACCGAAACGATCGAGTAGCTTAATTAAATCTTGATTGCTCCAACTCCCCGGCAATTCATCTACTGTTTTTACATTATTAATGATGATATGGTAGTTCATGTGTTTATATTTTGTTTTTAATGGTCACATGGAATCTCGCATGGTAGAAAATCACACCAGTGTGTGACGCCTGCGTCATGCTCGATTTCATAATTATTTTTAATTTCAATAGTACTGTGGTCAATAGAAAATCTATTGTGTGACTTTAACCCGCATTATGCATTAGCAAATCTACTACGACTTCAAACCGCCTCAAAATCAGTCGCTATGCTTCACTTTTCGCTCTCACCGTAGCGGTGCTACGACTCGATCTCCAAAGTGACTGATTTTCTTGCAGTTTGAACCCTCGTTACGAATCCTAATGCATAGTCCGGGTTTAAAGTTTGTCCCCCCCACTCAAAAAACGAGAAGTTATCATCTAAACCTGCCCCAACACAGAAAAGGTTCAAGTCGTCTGACTTGAACCTTTTCATTAAACACCTCTACTTCTATCTTACTGCTTCAGCATCACATCTTTATACTGCACTTTCATCGGAGGGCCTACATGCACTTGTACGCCTAGAAAACCTGCCTCCATCCTGTTTTTAGGATCTTCATCATGTACCTCGGACATCAGCTGCCCATTGACAAAATGTTGCAGGACATTTCCTTTCGCAATGATGTGAATGCTATTCCATTCACCAGATTTGATCATAGCACCCAGCTCCGCACGATCACCAATCTCCTTTTCTAGATTGAGCCCTTTCCAAGCATTTCTTTCTACAAATTCACGGGTACCTACACCTTCTGGTTGAGTAGTTATCTTTGTTATTTGGCCTCTATATGCTAGTGTTGTACGCTTACGCTCTTCGTAGTTCTGGCCAGTATAGTTATTCTTCCCGTCAATATCAGCTTGATAACCTTTCAAAGCAAAAGGGACATCCTCCACCATTTCGCTTCTGTAATTGATGCCGGAGTTACCGCTTTCAGAAATCTTAAACTCAGCTTTCAGCTCAAAATCCCCCGGCTGACCACCTTGCCAAATCAGGAAGGTATTGGCTTTCAATAGCGTCTCAGGAGTGATTTCACCCGTGATCGCTCCATCTTTCACAGACCAGTAAACAGGATTACCTTCCCATCCATCTAGCGTTTTTCCGTCGAAGATCGCTTTAAAACTTGCTTCGGTATCACTCATGGCTTCGATAGAGGAACTGCTATTCTCTGCAGGCTGCTGGCAATTAACCAGGCCAATCACCATCAGCGCTCCAAGACTGAGTGCTTCTATTCTAAGCCATTTAGATTTCAATAGATTTTTCATTCTTCTGCTTGAGCTTTGGTTTGATAAACTTCATGATTTGGGTTGCCCCCTGAAATCAGGTAGGCCATCAAATCTTTTAATTCCTCTGGATTTAGCCTATTGATCATTCCTGGCATCATGATGGAAATCTTCGAATCCTTGACAGTGGATACCTTGCTTTTTTCCACTTTGCGTAGCACTTCAGGAGAAAAAGGATTTTGGGAAACTGAATAGCTGGTTTCATCTTCATTGACTATTCTTCCCATCACTGAACTTCCATCATTTAACTCCAATACACTTGCTACATATTGCTCAGAAATCTCATCACTTGGATTGATTGTCGCTTCCAGGATATCTTTTGGCGAGAATCGAGTCCCCAACTGAGTCAAATCCGGACCAATGATTCCACCTTCCCCGCCGAGCGTATGGCAGGACAAACACTGGGCAGCAGCAAACATTGCTTTGCCTCTAGACAAATCCCGTCCATTTAAATCTGCCATCAATGAATCCGCTTCTTCCACAGTCCATCTTCTTCCAGGTCCCTCCGCTTGGATGTTTGAATTCACCAAATCATTTCCATTACCTGTCAGCAAGGCTGCTCCTGAGAGCTCATTGTATTTGTCAAAATCACTTTTCGGAACATGTGAAAGTGCCATTTTCCTAGCGCGGTCTATAAACCCAACATAACTTCGGCCTCCCTTGTATTTGAAAGCATCTTGAATCCAGCTGAAATACTTTTCATATAATTCAGGAGTCCAACCTGTTTCCGCTCCACCCAAAACGGTGGCAAGGTAAGTTTGCTGAGCTGGCGGTACATTCGCTAGCATATTCGCGATATCCAATCCATACTGAGGATTTCTCATGATCAGATCAGAAGAAGAAGTAAATGTCTTCTGATAGTCAGGATCATCTTTGGCCTTCTCAAGTAGTGCCAACGTCTTCTCAACTGCATCTGGAGCATCCAAATACACAAGAAGTACTGCCAACGCACGATCTAGATTATTGTTATTCGCAGGGAAATTAGCATTCAAATAAGCGACTAAATCAGATTTCAAAGAACCTGAAGGCTCACCTTGTCTAGCTAAAATCAACTCAAAAGCTCTCAACAAATCTTGCTTACCCTTTTCATTCAAGCTGTTGTAATCAATTCCCATCAAAGCCTGAATCATAGGTGTTCCAGCCCCTTTATCGGAATGACGAGACAGTGCTATCATCGCTTGAGTCAAAGCCACAGGATCCTTTTCAGCCAAGGCTTTTGCTTTCCAAGAACTAACCGGCTGATGCTCTACAGCTATTCTAGCAGCATACTGTACATATCTATCCTTGTTTTTCAAATTCTCCCAAGCCAGATCAAGTCCAGAAGCTGGTGCTCCGTCCACATGTAAAGCCTCAAGTTCACGACGGGTTTTTGCCTCTACAGGCAAGCCGGCTAGGGTCAATGACCCCTCATTTCCTTCAATATCACCCTCGTAATAAACTCTATAAAGATCTGATTCCAACCTTCTCCCTCCAGTCATAAAGTACATCGCCCCATCAGGACCAATTGTACCATCTGTCAGTGGAAGAGGAGATCCAGAGATAAATTCTTCAGCTTTTGCCTCGTAAGTACCTCCCTTGGGTGTTAAAGTCATGGAATAGATAATTCCAAAGCTCCAGTCAAATGCAAATAAGGAATTTCTGTATTTTGCCGGGAATTGCGCATCTGTACCAAACATCACATTAGTTGGCGAACCCTGTCCGATATTTAAAATCGCAGGTAAATTGTCAGGATAATTTGGCGACCATTTTTGGTTACCCGTTCTCCAGCCATACTCACTTCCTGAAGTCACATGACAGATTCTGGTTGGGCGGTACCAAGGCATCCCAAAGTCCCATTCCATATCTGAATCATAAGTAAACATATCACCGACTTCGTTGAAAGCAATGTCAAATGGATTTCTATATCCAGCAGATATCAGTTCCCAATGTTTGCCTTCCGGATCAATGTTAGCTACCCAACCTCCTGGAGCCATTCTGCTATTCGCATGGCCTCTTGGATCTTTGATTTCAGGGAAAAGATTATCTTCCTGCCAAACTTTTGGAAGTCGATATGCATCCATTTCCGGCACATCCGTGTGGTTACCTGCTACTATGAATAGTGACTGCCCATCTGGGGAAAGCTTGATGCTGTGCGGCCCATGCTCACCTGGTTGTCCAGTAAAACCCTTGATTTTGGTCACTGATTCATACTGATCATCTCCATCCAAATCCTGGATTCGATAGAGGCCGGTACTCTCAGCAAAGGTCTCGTTGCCGTTGTGATTTACCATCACATAGATACTGTTGAAAGCGTAAAGCAGACCTTGGGCATAGCCCATTCCCACTTGTGGTTCGGCCACATTACCGATGATGAGTTTTTCTACCTTTGGTGCAACAGAATCAGCTCCTATTTCAGGAATTTCCAATCTGTATAGAAAACCATATTGATCAGCAGTGATGAGTCGGTTTTTGTCATCGAAAGTCATAGCGACCCAAGACCCCTCATCCTTTTCTCCAGGACTTAAGAGGTGCTCTGCTACAAAACCGTCGGGAAGCTTGAGCTTGTCCAGCTTCGGGTTTCCGGTTAATTCCCGTTTGTTTTCATTCTTTTTCTCTGTGTTACAGGATACCGATAGGAGTATAGCTGCAGAGAATAGAAATAAATTTCTTATTGAATTTTTGAGGTGCATAAGGCTAATGTTAATTGATAGCAATAGTTAGAATTTTAAGTTGGGGAATAATTTCTCAATTCAGAAACCACTCATGAAATATACTAGCTATTTCTCACCTTAAAATATTTTTAGAAAGTAACTAAAACGGTAATTAAATAACCCAACACCATAGAATTAAATCATATCTAGGTGCTGGGTTATTCTTAGCTGATTTTTTAGAAATAAGGGCTCAGGTCTGATTCTGCAGCCGGATAGGCATAAAACTTATTGATGTTAGTAAATGCATTACTTCTTGGAATTGCGCCCGCAATTGGTGGGTAGTAATAATCCAATGGATTTGCAATAATTCGCTGTCCGTAAGGCACAATTATTTCCTGAATTCGATCTGTTCTCACAATATCAAACCAACGCTTATTTTCGAAAGCAAGCTCAACTCTTCGCTCCTTGAAAATTGCCTCCCGCATTTCAGCTTGACTAGAAGCAGTAGTAGGTAGCAGTTTAGCTCTATCTCTAACCTTATTCAAGTATGGCGCTGCTTCACCCGTCTTACCTTGTTCATTAAGCGCTTCCGCCATAAACAGTAATACCTCAGCATAGCGATATATCACCCAGTTTGTACCGGTATTATTATGCTGGGAATGCTGCTTAGCATGCTTTTTAATATATGGATAGTTTTTATCATCTCTGAAACTACCTGCTAGAAACACATTCCCGATTGAGGCATCTTTTCTTAAGTCACCCGGCTCGTAAGCAGCGATTATATCCGGAGTAGGGATATTATTTCCTTCCCCATCAATGTTCTGAGGATTACTTGTTCCCATGATAGGCTGCAACTCAGAAGCACTGATCGGTCTTGGCATAAATTGATAAATAAAATTACCGTTCAACCCAGCTGCTCCTTCTATATACTGAACTTCAAAGACAGACTCTATATTATTTTTATTTGCCGTATTTCCTGGAAAAGCCATCTCATAACTAGGCATCAAATCATAGCCATGAGTCAATACAGGAGATAAAATCTGCTCTGCTGCAGGCCATTTCTTTTGGTGAATATAAACATTGGCCAATAGTGTTCTAGCAGATCCTTCTGTAGCTCTTCCTGGTTCTTGAGTAGCTTTTTTCGGTAGCAATGGAACTGCTGCCACCAAGTCTTGCTCAATCTGAGTATAAATTTCTGCTTCCGTAGACAATGGTAGCGCAGCTTCCTCTCTTTTAGCAACTGGTGTCAAATGAAGTGGCACAGATCCAAAATACCTAACTAATTCAAAATAGGCATATGCTCGAAGGAAAAGAGCCTGGCCTTTTACATTCGCTTTGGCACCTGCATCAAAATCAACATCATCGATTAAAGCTAGAATTTGATTGGTACGTGAAATAATTAAATAATCCTGTCTCCATTGCTGCAATACATGGCCATTTGCCGTTGTCCCGTTAGATTCAGGAACTGAGAAATCCGCCAAATCCTCTTGGTTATCAGTCGCACCAAATAGCACATTTCGAGCATAGTAGGTATTATCAGAGTGCATCTCCGCAAGTAACCATGAACGATCATTTGTGATGGTCCTCAGCGGAACGTAGGCTGCATTTACTGCTTGCTCAAAGTCAGTTTGGTTTTTGAAAAAGGTAGCAGAACTCAGCTGAGTTTCTGGCACTACCGTAAGAAAGTCTTCACAGCCAGTCAGCGCTAAAGATGACACTAAGATGGCTAAGATATATTTTTTCATTTTTTTTTTCTTTTGTAGGTGAATAAATGAGGTGAAATACTCCCGATTAGAAAGTAACATTAACACCAAAAGTGATCGTACGCGGCACTGGGTATCCAGCCAAATCCACACCTGGACTTAGGTTACCACCGTCTCCTTGACCATTATTTTGCATACTAACCTCTGGGTTAGATCCACCCCAATAATCTGTGAACACCCAAACATTCTGAGCAGACCCATAAATTCTGGCTGATTTAAATGTTTTTGGCAAATTCTTGAAAGAATAGCCTACTGTGATGTTTCGAATCGTGAAATAAGAGGCATCATAAACAAAGTTACTATTTGCCCAATCTCGTTCGATACCCGTTACGTTTCCTCCACCTACTGTGGTACCAAAGATTCCTTCACCTGGATTTTCTGGAGATCTAAAACGGTCAGCTACTTTAGCAACCATGTTGAATACACCGTCAAGGTTTGCAGTTGAGTAAAGGTGTCTCATATACAATTGATTTCCTTGAGAACCAGAAGCTGTGATACTTGCATCCCAATTTTTATAGGCAAAACTGTTAATGATTCCGTAGGTGAAATCCGGGAATGGATTACCGATGATCGTTCTGTCATCATTATCGCCGCCGTTAGTAATCACTCCATCACCATTGATATCCTGCAACTTGATACTTCCTACAGTAGACCTACCAGGTATCACAGGGGAATTAGCCAAATCCTCTGCATTTGCATAATTTCCTAATTTTTTTAATCCGTAAAATTGACCAAATGGCTCACCAACTTTAGTGATATGCTGGCTTCCGTATACCCGATCTATCCCATCTGCCAATTCAAGAACTTCATTTCTATTGAAAGAAATATTTGCATTGGTAGTCCATCTGAATGCTCCAGTAGTATTTACAGTATTGAAAGCAAACTCATGCCCCCAAAACTTAATCTCTCCGATATTATCATTGAAATTGGTGAAGCCTGACTCCTGAGGAACCTGTACTGCATACAGCAAGTTTGTTGTGTTTTTTGTGTAATAATCATACACGAAAGTGATTCGATCTTCCCATAATCCCAGGTCTAATCCGATATCAAACTGTGTGGTGGTTTCCCAACCTAAGTTTGAATTGTTCAAAGAAATTACCGCTGCTCCAGGAAAAACTGTGTTTCCAAATGCTGCATTGATCGTGTTATTTACCAGAGCGTACTGAGTATAGTTACCAATATTATTATTACCAGTTACTCCATAACTAGCTCGTAGTTTAGTAAAGGAAATAGTCGGATTATCACTTAGAAATCCTTCATCCGATAGCACCCAACCTACAGAAGTGGAAGGGAAAACACCCCATCGATTATCTGAGCCAAAGCGAGAGGATCCATCACCTCTTATGGACGCAGTAAATAGGTATTTACCTTTAAAATTATATGTCAGACGCGAAAAAAGCGAAGTCAGCGACCATTCATCCACGTTTGAAATCGTTCCGCCTCGATTGACGTTGATTGCTCCCTGAATAGTAGGTAGTCTATCATCTGCGTAGGTATCCGCAGCAACTCTGGTACGATCCCTGCGGAATCGCTGATTAGAGAAACCTAGCAATGCTTGAAAACTATGATCACCAATACTCTTCCCATAAGTTGCTATGTTTTCATTCAACCAAGATAAAGCTTGATATTCGTCCCGAATAGAAGTTGCTACGGTAGGAATTGCCACATTGATTCGGTTCGTTGCAGTCGAAGGGTTGAAGAAAAAGTAATTAGAGTTATTGAGTTCCGCATTAAAGGTTGTCTTGAGTGACAGTCCTTTAATAGGCTTCCACTCCAAGTAAGTATTTGCCAAAACATTGATCACTTTAGTTTCATTTGTGATTTCATCTGCTGATCTGAGCCAGTTAGGATAGGCAAAAATATTACCGGTGTTTGATGGGAATCGATTGAAAAAAGTCAAATCTCCATTTTCTTCGTAAATCGGCATTACTGGCCAAGTGTGGAGAGCATTAAATAGAATACCTGTACCCCTAGACCCATCTGTTTGTGGAGTGTTATCTTTTACATAACTAGGAGCGATATTTACACCTATATTAACTTTATCAGAAACTGCATAATCTGTGTTCAATCGAAGTGAAAACCGTTCGTAGTCGGTATTTCTTACTACACCTTTTTGATCAAAATAACCCAAAATTACTGCTGTATTTACTTTTTCTTTGTTTGAGGTAACGGTCACGTTGTATGAAGTGATCGGAGCAGTCTCTAACATAGCACCATACCAATCGTTGGTTTCACCGCGATAATCAGCAGGATTTTGGAAAATTTCCGGAACTGGTTGACCAGCATCAGAGTAATACTCTTTTTTAAACTGGGCGAACTCCTCAGCATCAAGCATTTCCAGCCTTCCTTTTTCTGGAACAGTCTGCCATCCCGTATAAACGTTAAGATTCACATTGGTCTGCCCTTTAGTCCCTTGTTTGGTGGTAATCAATACTACCCCATTCGCAGCTCTGGAGCCATAAAGTGAAGTAGATGCGGCATCTTTCAATACCGTGATCTCCTGGATCTCGTCTGGGTTCAATGCATTGATATCTCCTGTGATAGGAAACCCATCGACTACGTACAATGGCGAACTACCCCCAGATACAGAGAGTTGCCCTCTAATACGGACATTCATCCCTTGACCTGGCTTACCCGTCGTTTGATTGATCTGCACGCCTGCCAATCGACCCTGAAGCTTTTGCGCTACTGAAGACACTGGAAGATCTTTTAATTCCTTTTCGTTGACAGACTGAATAGCACCAGTCACCTCCCTCTTGATCTGGCTACCATATCCCACTACTACTACTTCTGACAAATCCGAAGTAGAATAGGCCAAAGTCACTTGAATGTTGGTACTCGCAGCGGTAACAACCACTTCGTTAGTCGTAAATCCAATAAAACTAATGACCAAAGTCTCTCCTACGGAGGCTTGGATTGAAAATCCACCGTCAATTTCCGTAACGGTTCCTTTTTGAGTTCCTTTGACAGAAACTAATGCACCCGGAACAGGCTGGTTGTCGCCCTCTGACACGACTGTTCCTTGTACTGTTATCGTCTGTGCAAAGGATGGCACAGAAACGATAAACAACGCTAGCAAGAATCCTATAAATCGGATCCTCACATTTTTTTGATAATTGTTTAGCATAGGGTTGGGTTTAATGTATTGAATAAATAATCTTCCACAATAAACCAGTATAAACAACCATTTCTATCCTGCACCATCCTGAATAATAAACCCTTAAATATATTTTTGTAAATATTCGCACAACAGGATACTACAGGATAGATATATAAAATCAATCATTATATACAATAACATCAAACCTTTGATCCTCCTGATCATCATATTCCGCTAAACACTTATTTTACCATATATATAAAAATCTCACCTTCAAACTATACACAAGCAATTACCTCTTATTGATAATTCCAGCGTTTATCCCTATTATTAGAATTCATTCGCTAGTAATCAGAAAATGCTTAAAAAATCCCCCCAAAACCTTCTCCTTCTAGTAATAGTAGGAATCCTTACTTTTCAATGCACCCAGAAAGAAACCATCGAATTAAAACCCAATGCTAAAATTGCCTTGATTGGCAACAACTTGGGATCAAGAATGATGGATTATGGCAGCTTTGAGACTGAGATGCATCTCAGACATCCTGACAAAAACCTCTACATCAGAAACCTTTCCGATCCTGCAGACACCCCTGGTTTTAGACCCCGATCGGGAACTAATGACCCATGGGCTTTTCCAGGTGCTGAAGCTTTTCAGACTGAATATGCCACTCCATCTGGAAGCGAAGGACATCTGGAAAAGCCGGACGAGTGGCTGAGCAGACTACAAACAGACATTATTATTTCATTCTTTGGCTACAATGAGTCTTTTCAAGGGGTAGACGGCTTAGAAAATTATAAGGCTGAATTAGACGCCTTTATTAAGCATACCCTTCGTCAGAAATATCATGACACGCTCTCTCCGAAATTGGTGATCGTATCCCCTATTGCTTTCGAAGATCTCTCCGAAAAAATCGATGTACCTGACGGAAAAACAGAAAATGAAAACCTCAATCTCTATACTGTGGCAATGAAAGAGGTGGCAGAAAATAACCACGTTCTATTTGTAGATGCATTCAATCCAAGCAAAGAATGGTATTTGAATACGGAAGAAGACCTGACCATTGATGGTTCTCAACTGAACGAAGCAGGTTACCAAAAACTAGCCGTGCTACTAGCGGATGAGATTTTTGGCAAGGCAAAAAGCAAAAATGAAGCAAATCGAGATTTGGTTCATGAGGCAGTGCAGGAAAAAAACTGGTTTTGGAGAAATGACTACAAAGTTCCTAACGGTGTCCACGTATTCGGTAGAAGATACGATCCTTTTGGTCCTGACAATTACCCTTTTGAACTTGAAAAAATCCGCCAGATGACTGCGATCCGAGACACGGCAATCTGGATGGCAAATAAAGGAGAAAGGAAAGATCTCACCTCCGCCGATGCCAAAACCAAAAAACTCCCGGAAGTAGAGACCAACTACAATCCCGCGCAAAATGGAAGTCTCGAATACCTCTATGGAGAAGCTGCTCTATCCAAATTAAAAGTACCGCCAGGATATAAAATCGAACTCTTTGCCTCTGAAGAAGATTGGCCAAATCTTGCCAATCCCGTTCAGCTTTCCTTCGACAACAAAGGTCGGCTTTGGGTGGCGACCATGCCTAGCTATCCACATTACAAGCCGGGGGATTCCCGTCCCGCAGATAAATTGCTGATTTACGAAGACACTGATAATGACGGCAAAGCAGATAAGGAAACGGTTTTTGCAGATGATCTTCATATCCCGGTGGGATTTGAGTTGGCTGCTGAGGGCGTATATGTTTCTCAGGGCAACAACCTTATTATTCTAAAAGACGACAATAAGGACGATAAAGCAGATCGAAAGGAAATTCTGCTAAGCGGATTTGATGATCACGATACACATCATGCCATTTCAGCTTTTACCACAGATGAGTCTGGATCTATCTACATGGCAGAGGGAGTTTTCCTTCATACCAACGTGGAAACGTCCTATGGTCCTGTTCGTGCGACAAACGGGGGCTTTTACCGATATACGCCAAGCAGACATAAACTCGAGCGAGTTGCTCAGGTGAGTATTCCGAACCCTTGGGGAATTGCTTTTGACGCTTGGGGACAAAATTTCTACGCGGAAACTTCCGGCCCTAATGTGAATTGGATGGAGCCAGGATCTGTAATGCCTCGGTACGGAAATGCCACTAATAAAGGAGCTAACCTGATCCAAAAAGATCAGATGGTAAGGCCTACTTCCGGTTTGGAATTTATCTCCAGCAGACATTTTCCTGAAGAAGTACAGGGCGACATGATCATCAATAATACCATCGGGTTCTTAGGTACAAAGCAGCATCAGATGATCGATGAGGAAATCGGGTTTTCTACCAAGTGGAGACAAGACCTGCTTACTTCCACGGATAGAAATTTCCGTCCAGTAGATATGGAATTCGCTCCTGACGGCTCACTTTATTTAGTCGATTGGCATAATATACTGATCGGCCACATGCAGCACAATGCCCGAGATCCTTTACGCGATCATCAGCATGGAAGAATTTATAGAATTACCTATCCATCCAGACCATTGGTCACTCCGTCCAAAATTGACGGAGCGAGCATCCCCGTCCTAATGGAGAATCTGAAATTGCCCGAGTACAGAACACGCTACAGAACACGCCGGGAACTACGTGGAAGAGACCAATCCGAAGTTTCAGAGGCTATAACTGAATGGGTTGAAACACTGGACAAAAACGATCCAGAATATGAGCATCATCTCTTGGAGGCACTTTGGGTTAGCTGGGGTATTAATAAGGTGAATCAGGATTTACTTAAGCAGCTTTTGAAAGCCAAAGATTACAGAGCCAGGGCAGCGGCAGTGAGAGTCCTTCGCTATACAGGCCATCAGGTTTCTAATCAAAAAGAATTGATGACCGAGGCAATAAAAGACGATAATGGACGGGTGCGCCTGGAGGCGATCGTAGCTGCATCCTGGATGCCACGGCAGGAAGGTCTTGAGGTTCTAGCCGCAGCGGAAGGCACCGAAATGGATCAATGGATCGCTCCGGCCTACGAAGCCGCGGTAGCTCACATTTCCGGGCTATCTGTAAAGGAGAAAAAAGAAGAAGACATCAAATCCTCATTAACTGGTTCGGACAGGGAGCTATTTGTACTGGGTAAGGAAATTTACGCAAGAGAAGGTTTCTGTAGTACCTGCCACCAGCCGGATGGACGAGGTCTTTCCGCATCAGGCTTCCCTCCGCTTGCCGGCACTCCTTGGGTCACTGGCAACGAGGAGCGATTGATCAAAATAGTCCTCAAAGGCATGATGGGGCCAATTACGGTTCTTGGTAAAGAATATCCAGGCCAAGTTCCCATGACACCTTTCGAAGGAATGCTAGACGACTCTCAAGTAGCCGCCGTATTGACTTTTGTAAGAAACTCCTTTGGAAATTCTGCTTCGCCTATATCACCTGATTTAGTGAAGAAAGTAAGGGAAGAAGTCAAAGATCACACGGGATTCTACCAACCTACTGATTTGCTGAAAGCACATCCTATGGAGAAGTAGTGGAATGTTAACCGTTAACGCTTAACGCTTAACGGCAATCTATACCCCAAGATTGGGGTTCCATTTATCTCATTCTCTTCGATTTTAATAATTCAACTTCCACCCTATGACTATCCTTAAATACGCTTTACCTCTTCTGATCTCCCTTCCTTTATATGCTTCAGCACAGGAAACTACCGTCAAATTCGAGAAGCAGGTAATAGCCTTTGAAAGCACGGAATCTGTCGGAGTTTTTGATGTGGATAATGACGGTACGCTTGATTTGGTTTCCGGCAGCTATTGGTACAGAGGGCCGGAGTTTCTTGATCGATTTCTGATCGGACAAGTCAAGCGCTATGTAGAATGGCATGAGGATTTCTCCACCATTCCAATGGATGTGAATGAGGACGGGAAAATGGATTTTGTGACCGGAGGATGGTTTGAAGGCAAGTTGGTCTGGAAAGAAAATCCAGGTGATGGAAGCGAATGGCCTGTGCACGAAATCGCCACCACCGGAAATATAGAAACCAGCAGGGGATTTGATATCGATGGAGATGGCGTGCTAGAGCTTGTGCCAAATACACCGCGAAAACCTTTGGCTTACTATAAAAAGACCGGGGCAAATCAATTTGAAAAATTCCCTGTACATGATACCCAAGGCCATGGATTGGGCTTTGGCGATATCAATGGAGATGGACGAGGCGATCTTGTCATTTCCGACGGCTGGCTCGAAGCACCTTCTGACTTGAAAACAGGAAAATGGATACACCATGCTGATTTTGAGTTGGGTGATGCTAGTATCCCCATGATTGTGACGGATGTCAATGCTGATGGAATGGCTGATCTGATCGTAGGCCAGGCACATGGTTTTGGACTTTTTTGGCTGGAGCAAAAGAAAGAAGGAGAGAAAAGAAACTTTGTAAAACATGAGATAGATCCCTACCAATCCCAATACCACACGATGGAATGGGTGGATATTGACAATGACGGGCAAAATGAATTGATTACCGGCAAGCGCTACCGTGCCCACAACGGCAAAGATCCTGGAGGAAAGGACTATACCGGACTATATTATTTCAAATGGAACGGGGAGTCATTTACCAAAAACATAATCAGCTATGGACCACTTGGCGAAGGAAAAGGAAGCGGTCTATACTTTTCTGTGATTGATCTCAATGAGGACGACAAACTGGATATTGCAGTAGCCGGTAAAGATGGTTTAGTGGTTTTTTGGCAAAAATAAATCAGCGCTTCCTGATTTACATCACACCAAAGGATAGCTTTAGCTTTAACATTCACAATCTTGTCCTGCATGAAACGATTGATCTTTTGTCTGCTTTTATCCCCAATTTTCTCCTACTCCCAACAAAAATTAGCGGAAAACCCTAGAGTATTAATCAGCACCGATATAGGGGGTACGGATCCGGATGACAATCAAAGTCTAACTCATTTGCTGATGTACAGCGATCGATTTGATCTGGAAGGCTTGGTCTCATCGCCTTCCTACGGAAGTGGATCTACTTCGGAGATTTTCAGGATGATCGATCTGTATGAAAAGGATCTCCCAAAGCTGGAAAAACATCAACCTAACTTCGCAAAGCCCGAATTTCTAAGATCCATCACCAAGCAAGGAATACAAGGAGGTGCTCCCTTCGCTGGATATACCTATTCCACTGAGGGCTCTGAATGGATAATTCGTTGTGCAAAGAAGAAGGACCATAGACCTCTATGGGTTTTGGTTTGGGGAGGTTTGGAGGATTTGGCACAAGCACTCCACGATGCACCGGAAATTCAGGAAAATATCTGGGTTTACTGGATAGGTGGCCCCAACAAAAAATGGAGCGCAAACAGCTATGCTTACATCGCCCAGAATTTCCCTGACCTTCGCATGATCGAGGTAAATTCCAGCTATTATGGCTTTTTCTCAAACAATCAGCTCCCCGACGTGATCAAGACCACGGATTATTATGCAAAACATATTCAGGAAGCTGGCCACCTTGGGGAAGACTTTAAAAACTACTATGACGGAGAGATCAAAATGGGAGATACGCCTTCCTTGTTATATGTCATGAATGGCATTCCAAGCAATCCTACCGGTGAAAGCTGGGGGGGCAGCTTCGAGAAAATAACTAGAAGTGCGCGAGTAACTTTTGACCGAATTCCATCTGAAAAAGATACAGTAGCTTTTTGTACGGTGGTAGAATTCCGATTCAGGGGACCCGAAATCAAAGTGAAAGCAGATTCAGCTGTTTTTCAACTGAAAGTACCTTATGGAAAATCATCCCAAAATTGGCCGGGATATTACCTCGGAGATGGAAATTACGCCCTTCGCTACGCACCCAAGCAAGCAGAAGTTTTAACGCTTCAATTTACATCTGAAGTACCCGGATTTCCCGAAGGAGAAGGTCAATTAGTAGTCAGCAACCTGTGGCCTGGCAAGAAAAACCCAGATGACTATCCACTTGGAAACAACTGGTACAGTGACTCCCAAGATCCTGAAAACTTTGACGGCAAGCTCCAGGGAGGTAAAACCATCCTGAAATGGAGAAATGCCGTTCTATTTGACTGGGCGCAGCGATGGGCATGGCTTAGGGATTAAATCAGTACATACCCTAATCTGGAATAAGCTATCAAAACATCCGCAATTTTATTAAGTCAGGATGGTTCGGGATCAATTTTCCAATCTTTCAATTAACCTCTACCACAAACCGCTGATAGCGAGTCATTGGATGAGCTCCATTGTCTTTGACTTCGGCGATTACATGAAGCTGGCCTGTTGCACTTGGGGCAAGATGAACCTGAATAGTATTCCCTTCTGCTAGTAGTTTCGCGTCACCAGAATAGGTTCCTACTTCTTTGTATATCCAGAACTTGGTTTCCAACGTGTCTCCATCCGGGTCGGAGGTTTCCACAGAAAGGGAAAGACTCTCACCTGCCTTTGCTGAAGGTGAATGTGTGCCTACCGCCTTCACCATTGGAGGATGATTTGCATCGGCATAATCCATCACGCACCAATCTGCCCGTGCTGCAAAATCCTCCTGAATCGCCTCTATCCAACGGATCTGAGGATAAGTAGCATCCAGCGTATCCGTATAGGGATTGTAATCCAAAACTCCTTCCCCATCTTCCCAACGATTGGGCTGCTCTGCAGATTGAACTAATCGGCCTCCCCAGCCTCCCCATTCGGGATGGTCCAAATTATCCAATCCCACAGCTATGAGATGAAGATATGCCGGGGAATCCCCTTCTGAAATGAAATCATACACACCAAAAGTCCCCCACTGCGTATTTCCAAGTTTTGTAGAATCACCATGGATATGCTCGTCGTCACCTTCCTGCTTTTGTCCATCACCATAACTGTAATATTGCTTTAGCAAAGGCCCGTGATTATTGATGATTTCATTTCCCATAAATTCACCTTCAAAGAGATAATGCTGTGGCTTAGGCACTGCATTTTTCCACGGATAAGCAAAGCACCAAAATTGATTGGAATTATAAAAAATCTTAAGTTCTGGCCAGTTGGGAGCAATGTATTTTCTGTAGGTCGCATCCTGATCCAGGATGGCATAAAGTATGGCTTTTTCTGTCACTTTCTTATATACTCCCTCCCATTCCGGTGTGTCTTTATATTCATCCTCAATGGATTTCAAAGCTCGGGCAATAGTATTCGTGCCACCCCAAACCTGCAAGTAAAGTGGATTCATATCATCATCCAGCAATTTGGATTTTATGAAATCCGAACCTTCGGTATCCTCTTCCATCTCTCCTTCAAAATCAATATTCCCTACTTTCACCAAGCTTCTCAGATGATCAGCTGTAGGGAAACCATCAGCATGCTGACTTAACTTAGGGTAAACCTCCTCATACGCAGCAAGCAAAGGATTCATCCATTCTACTCCCGGCCAACGCAAATCAGGAATCGCTCCATAGATATTTTTGGTCATTTCCATCTCTGACGTGAAAAGCGTCCCCTTCCCATCGCCTTTGTAATGCCACATGGAGGAGGAGTAAATCAATCCTTCGATCTGAAATTCATTGGCATAAAGAAGCATGCGAATAAAAGAATCCACATCGTCAATCTCTCCATCGGTAGTGACTATGGTACGGGGTTTTGCTGGTGCTTCTTTGGTTTCTTCTTCAACATCCGTTTTGGGATTGCAGGCAAAAAAAATCAGCAAAACGAGCGAAAAAAGGGTTTGCTTAGAAAGTAGATTCATAGGTGCTTGAGTTTAGAATCTTAAAAATAGGTAATCTGTGAAGAGTATTCAATTTTACTTCTCTCAGGTATTCTGCGATAGCTTGTATCTAATACTTTCGCAAAATTTTAAGATTTAGACTACAGTCTCTAGCCCCTCATCTACTTGATTCTATCTCCCTCCAAGCTACTCACCTTCACATCAAATCTATTCCGCATTTCGTTCAGCGTGTCGATGTGGCTTTTCTTTCCAGCTAGATTTTTTTTCTCCAACGGATCCTTTTTTAGGTTGTAAAGTTCTTCGTGAGCCAGATCATCCTGATACCTGAAGTATTTCCAATCTTTCGTTCTAAGTCCCTCACTTGCCGGAATGATATTTACTTTCCACAGGTGCTCTGCTACAAATTCCTTTCTGTCCTGAGCTGGATTTTTTCCAATTACGTAATCCGCCAGACTCAAGCCCTGCCATTCTTGGGGAAGTTTTCCAGTTGCAAACTCAAGTACGGTAGGTGCTACATCTATATTCAGTGCAAAGTCAGAGATCTCTCTATGCCCAGGATTTCTTGGATCATAGATGATCATCGGCACTCGGAGTGAATTATCATACATCAGCCATTTTCCGGCAAGCTGACGCTCCCCTTGGAAGTAGCCATTATCTCCCATGAAGATGATCACCGTGTTTTTATCCATTCCTTTTTCGGCCAGCGTCTTGCGGATTTTTCCGATTTCCAGATCCACTTCCGAGATCATGCGGTAATACCCCTTCATACTCTTCTGGTATTTCTCCGGCGTATCAAATCTCCAGTACCAGCGCGTGCGGTTCTCCCCTTCTTTCACATAATCCGGCTGCTGATCGAAGTATTTCTGCTGTGACAAAAGCGGTTTTGGAAAGGTCACATCGGCATACAAGCGATCCACATCTTCTGACCAGAAATACTGATCTTCGGCAGAATCATGCGCATGGGGAGCTGAGAAACTCAGCGAAAGCATAAATGGCTTATCTGAAGATTGACTTTTGATAAATTCCTGCGCTTGGTGAGATGTGTACTTAGTCAGATGAACCGTGTCACCATTGATCGTTTGATAGAAATAACCTCGTCTATCATCGAATTTGCCATTTCTATCGTAGTTGTCCCCTACGTCAAATAACTCGGAGAAACCAGGATAATTCACGCCAAACTTGCCAAAAAAACCTGTTTCATACCCTAACTTTCTCAATTTCACGGGATAGGAATTTTGGGCGTATCCTTCGTCCAGCACTTGTCCAAAAGTATAACCGTGTGTTCTTTCGTAAAGCCCTGTCAATACGCTGGCGCGACTCGCCGCACAAATGGGCGTGGTGACGAAAGCATTTTTGAAGTAAACTCCTTCCGTGGCCAGTTTATCCATCTCAGGAGTCTGAATAATGTCATTTCCGGAAAAGCCTAAAGCATCCCAGCGCTGATCGTCGGTGAGGATAAAGATGATATTGGGCTTTTCTTGTTGCGCAATAGCAGTAGAACTCAATAGAATCAAAAGACAAAAAAGTAGTTTTTGACAGGGTAGGTTATTTTTCATAATTTCTAAAATAGGAAAAAATAACGTTTCAATCTGTCCTGTGGAATCCTAGAAAAGGCTGGTTATTAGTCACTTTATTGCCTTGGCCATCATAGAACTGATTGACACTATCTTCTGAAAACCACTAATTATCCTATCTTTGATTTATGAATCTTGACCCCACCAAACTATTAGCCATCAAAGAGTACTTCAGAACCCAGCCTGTTGTGAAGGCATACTTATTTGGCTCCTTTGCCCGTGGTCAGGCAGACGAATTAAGCGATATTGACATTCTAGTTGATTTAGATTATTCTCAACGAATAGGACTTGGTTTTGTACAAATGCAATTAGAGCTTGAGGAAATATTAAACTCAAAAGTTGATCTTGTATCTACCAAAGGGCTTTCTAAATACATCAAACCCATCATAGATGATGAAAAGAAATTGATTTATGCGAGGTGATTTGAGTGATAAAATACGATTGAAACACATAGCAGACGCTATTATTGAAATTGAGAACTATTTAATTGATGTTGATTTTAATTCATTTTTAGGAAATTCAATGATGAAATTTGCTTGCATTAAACAACTTGAAATAATAGGAGAAGCAAGCAATCATATTTCTTCCCAAACCAAAAAAAGATGTTCGAATATAGAGTGGGCTCAAATCGTTGGGTTAAGAAACGTTTTCGTACATGAATATTTTGGTATAGACAGCAATCTTGTATGGGATATACTGATTAATGATTTGCCAGTTTTAAAGCAAAAAATCACTTCTGTCCTCTCTATTATTGAAACAGAATAAAACTTATTGCTGTACTTCCCAAGACACAGGCAATTTGAGATAAGGCAGTCCTCAACATTTATCTTTCAAGTGAACCCAACAAACCTATGAAAAGACATTTTTTACTTTTTCTTTTTCCTGCCTTACTTCTCGGATGTGCTTTACATAAAAATATCTCTACAGCTGAATCTAAGAACATCTCCTCCACAGACAACTTCCACCTCTACCTACTGATGGGGCAGTCCAACATGGCGGGGAGAGGCAAGGTAGAAGCACTAGATACCTTGACTCATCCACGGGTATATATGCTTGATAAAAACAGGAATTGGGTTTTAGCCCGAGACCCGATGCACTTTGATAAACCCATCGCCGGAACTGGCTTAGGGCTAACTTTTGGGAAAATCATGGCTAACGAAGATCCTAACATTAGAATAGGGCTTATTCCTACAGCAGTCGGTGGAAGCTCGATTAATCACTGGTTTGCAGACTCACTATTCCAACAAACAAATACCTATCCTTACGATGATATGATCAAGAGAACCAAAAAAGCAATGGAATCGGGTACTTTAAAAGGAATATTGTGGCATCAGGGAGAATCCGATTCGAATACTGAAAATGACCTTAGCGAATACACCCAAAGATTTGAGGCCATGCAGGATTCGCTCAGAGCAGATTTGGGAATAGAATCTATTCCAATCGTCATGGGGGAAATAGGTTATTTTTTCTATCCTAAAGCTCTATTTGCCAAAGAAATGAATGGAGTAATCAGTCAAATTGCAGGCTCGGACGATTGCATAGAACTGGTGACTTCGGAAGGCTTAACCCACAAGGGCGACAGTACTCATTTCGATTCCGATTCTTACCATGCACTCGGCAAAAGATACGCTGCCAAAATGCAAGAGATTCAATCCAACTGTTCCACAATTTTCAAAAAATAGAACTTAGTATTTGGTGGAAAAGCACTAGATAGGAGGATGGTTAATCATTTAATCCCTTTCCACTGAGAATTTGTGGGATAAGCTTCTCTACTCTTGCTTCACGGGTTTTGGCTTGCTTAGCTGCGCAAAAATGCAAGAGATAACCCCGTTGCCGTCCTGGAGTGAGTGCCTCAAAAGCATGTTTCAAATCAGGATTTTCATCCAATTTCACTTGAAATTCCTCGGGGACGGCATACTCCTTCGTCTTTTTCAATGCTACTTTCAACCCGGCTTTCTCCACTTCTATTGCCTCATAAATGCAGGCTTTCAATATTGGCTTCATTGCTACGATTTCCTTTACATCGGTAAATCGAATCTGTCTTGCCGCCTGTACATTCTCCGTCTGCTGGATTAGAATACCATTCCCATCATTAAGCAAAGCTCCTTTGTGAAATAAAAGCGCACAATATCCTTTAAATCCATGTATCAGTACCACATTGCTGCCCTGAAAGGTATAGCAAGGCACTCCCCATTTCAATTCTTCTGTCAGTCCACAGTCAAGAACCAGCGATCGTAATTGCCTGTATTCCTGTTGCCACGGAGAGGCTTTATCGAAAAAGAAGTCAACTTTAGCGTTCATTTTTCAATTCCATATGCAAAATCGGATAGGGCTTTCCAGTACCATCCAATTCAGATTTACCAATGATTTTAAATCCATTTTTGAGGTAGAACTCTAGTGCTTTAGGGTTTTGCTCATTCACATCTACTTTTCTGACTTGCTGATTGCTGATCGCATTCGACAGTAAGGTTTTTCCGATTCCTTTACCAGCCTGATCAGGGTGGACAAATAGCATTTCCAAATTGCCCTCCACCACTCCTGAAAACCCTAGAATATCTCCCCCATCAGCCCGAACACAGCTCAACTCCGCTGCTTTCAAATACTCATTCAGAATCAGAGGCTTGAAATACAAGATGTCTTCCTCTTGCAAAAAATCATGCGTGACCCGAACGGATGCTTCCCAAAGCTCCACAACTTCAGGATATTCGGATGGGTGAATTTCAGTGACTTTATACTTCATAGAATTTGGGATTGTGTTGCTCCATAGAGTAGTCAGGTTGGGCAAGCTTCCTAAACATTTCTTATAGAGCCTAAGGACCAGTATCACTCCAAAGAATACAATGCCTCAGACTTTGTAGGGAATCACCAAAAATAATCAATGAACTGTGAGCCACCAACCAGAGTAGTGGAATTTCACCCGAAACAGCCCATCAGAGTCAGAGTTTAAACCCACTAAACCTTAATCATTAACCTTTCAGCTGAAGATGATCTAGTGCAAAACCAAGGCGCACCCGCGGTTACGCCACGCCCATGCGCCGTGGCGTAGCGTACAGGTATTGAGAAGTTTGACCCCATTCGGGGTCGAGTTTAATGCGAGAGAAATTGGGATGAAGACAAGTCATGGAATGATGATACTATTTGTTTTGTGAAACGATCCTGAAGAGATCGAACCTTTCAATAGCCCTAGGTAAAACCTAGGGAAAAAAGAATCAGGCAAGAACGACAACCCTGGAGGGGTTGAACTTATCTGGAAAAGGGGAATATTGTTCGACACCTTAAATACAGAATGATCCGACAGGCAGAAACGCCAAAGAAAATCGAAGTGCACTTTGTACAAAAAAAGAAGTCACCGACCGGACTTGGAGAACCACTCTTCCCACCTGTTTTTGCCGCACTGGGCAATTCCTTGTATAAAGCTACAGGAAAGCGTCTGTACGATCAGCCATTCCAGCCTAAGCTTATAGAAATGGAAAATCTGAGAATGTAACTAGCTAATATCGATCATTGACTAGGTCAATTAGACATAGATTCTAAGCTTTTGACATAGTCAATGGTCGATTTTGCTACTCCAAAACTTGTGGGAATTACCAAGTAATCGAAATTGATACAGGCAACTTTGATAAGTGCCTGATGATGTATGCAATGCTCTAGATTATAGCAAAGCTCCCGATAATAACTACTTCTGATGGTTTCGAAATCTGATCCTACTGCCATTTTCAGAAGAATTTCTTTATCTGGAAGTGCAATCAATGACTGAATCTCTTTGATTTTTGTAAGGGCAAAAGATATATCCACCTCTAAAATTTTGTCTCGTTTTCTGTCGTCATAGCAAATGATTCCAGTTTCGTATTGAGAAATAAGGCAACCGTATAATTCCAAAATATGACGAACATGGTGCCCAATACTTGAAGTTTTTAACACCGGAGAAAAATCCGAATAATCCTCGGATTTCAGTTGAATCAAAAAATCTGATAATTCTTTTAAAACCTCCGAATTCAACTTAGCTAACATATGAGTAGGAAAATGGGTATTATTTGATTTTTAAGATAATACAAAGAATTGAGCTAATCAATGAACATCTAATTAGCTGTTATCATTGATAGGAAGACGGGCAATTACTGAAGCAACACTAGATTTAGTCCTTCAACTCACTTGTGATCTGGCTACTAATTCACTTTTTCCTATAGGTAAGAAAATTTTTCCAAGTGACACTTTCCTTGTATTTTTTCCGATTTCCAGAAAGATTAAGCTTGGCCATTTTGGCCATGTATTGGAAATAGCAACTGATGGTTTGCAAACTTTCATAGTAGTTTTTTTCAGGAGAATACATATGAATAGGCTCTGCATTGGCCCCATTTACTTCCAAAATGATTACTTGCCCCGGATCTGAAAGTTCGCTTAAATCATCCACCTTCACATCGAGCCTTCCATAATTGATTCCCTTTATAGTCTCGAAAATCCTTTCAAAAGCAGTAGTCATTTCAGAGTTGATATAGGTACTATAGTCCAAAAACACTGCTCCTTTACAATGATTGCCCATAGGACTAAGTTTCACGATTTCATCTCGTGAAGGGATGGAAGTGGGATCATGTAGTTGAATCAGGTCTTGATATCGACTCGCTCTTGGATGATTTTTGATCAACTCTGAAATGCTAGATGTCCCATCTCCAATCACCTGAAGCGAAATCTTTCTGGTAAGGGATGAAATCGAGAATTCTCCAGTTACAGGGTTTTTAAAAAAGAATACACCGTATTCCTGTTTCTTTCCTACAAATTCCTGAATCATGTAATCATCCTTCGGCTGTGTAGCCAAATAGTTTTTCAACTCCTCCTGCTGGTGAATCAGCATGACCCCCTTCCCCCTCTCACCCATTTCAGGCTTGATAATGAATGGGAAAAGTATCCCTTGTTTTCTAACCCCATCCAAAATCGAGTCGATGTTCTCCTCTGAATTAAGCAGACAGGTTTTGGGCAAATTGATCGGAGGAAAGTGGTTTTGAGCAGCAAATTTGGAGTAATTATATAAACCGCCATTTTCTAATGCAGGATTCGCTGCCGCAAAGAAATTTGCTTTTCGGAGCCGAATAGCCCAAGAAACTCCAATAAGGAACATGGGTAGATGAAACCACCAAGCTGGCCTAAACTCGAATGAGTTGAACATACGGGTAGGATCTGTCAGTTTTTCCCAGTCTGTGGGTGAAATCTCAGCTGCGTCTAGACTTTCTGTGGCGACTACTTGCATGCTTTATTTGTCCTTTTTAACCTTCGGCCAGTTCTTGTCTGCTTTTTTGATCATTTCGGCTTGATCAGCCATCTAGTCCGTTTGCACTTTCATGGATAAACTTGAATTCTTCTTTTCCCATCACTGGATTTGATTTTGCAAAATAAGCGACAGGATCATACCCCTTTATCGCTTTGCTATTTTCGGAAAATATTTCCGGCTTTTGAGCATAAGAAGCAGAAATCAACAGCATCATGATAAAACCAAAGGCAACTTACCTTACCTAATTATTAATAACATACATGGTTAAGGTCGGATAGATTTATTTAGAAAAGATTTCAGTTAAGCATAGGAAATAGAATAGAGCTACAACTACATGGACGTGAAATAGAGATTGCCAGACAATTATCTCTAAACTGCGCCCTCCGCGTAACTCTCGGCGTCCATAGCGGTGAATTCGACTTTCAGGAAAATAACATGAATTAAACTCTCTGCTGGCGAGGCTAGAACAAATGGGCATGAAATTTTAAATCAATCCAGCTTCTGGAGAAGGAGGATAACTTGGAAGAATTTCTTATCACCGGACAATCGTCCGGAAAGTCAAATTGACTCGTGGCTTGGAAACCAGTTTCGTCGGTGGCAGTCGATGCAGCCAGTGGGATTGGGTAATTCCTTTCATCACAAGCAGACTTCCATTTTCCAAAACCTGCGAAACTGTTACTTTGGATGCTTTATGTTTAAATGCAAACTTTCGCTCCGCTCCAAAACTCACTGAAGCAATGGCACCATTCTTTTTCAGATCCCTTTCCCCGTCGCTATGCCAGGCCATTCCCTCAGATCCATTGTGGTATAAATTCAGCAAGCAGGAATTGAACGTCTCTCCTGATTTCTTTTCTATCAATTCCTTTAGCTCCAGCAGTTGTTTGGTCCACGGCAGGGCCGTTTTAGTGTGATTGGAATAGGTGTATTCGAAGGCCTTTTCTGCATACCAAGCTACTTTTCGCTTCGTTTCTATGCGTTTTCCAAAAATAACAGCCACATCATTCTTCCATTGAATCTCATTCCATAAATAATCAAGATAGCTCAATGCCTCGGTAGTAGGCATGATCTTGCCGTAGTAATTCACCGTACCGTCCTTGGGCAGGAGATTTGCATATTCGAATGAATCCTGATTGAATAAATCCATGTGTTATGTTATCCTTCTCTAGTTAGTTGGGCAGCTTCCCAACCAATAATTGCTGACTTTCTGGTACTTCCCCACATGTAGCCGCCAATAGTACCACTGGACTGAATGACGCGATGGCAAGGAATCAGGAAAGCAACAGGATTACTACCGATGGCAGTTCCAATGGCCCGGGAAGCTTTTGGTTTTTCTATTTCCTTTGCAATAGCACCATAAGTGGTGAGGTTTCCCTGCGGTATTTTTAGCAGAGCATCCCAGACTTTCAATTGAAACGGGGTACCATGCAAGTGTAATTTGATCTGATTGATTTTGCTCCAATCGTACTGAAAAATAAACAAGGCTTCCTGCTGAATGTGATCTACCAGCTGCTGGTACCTAGCAGTTGGAAAGCGGGATTTCATCTTTGCTTCCCCTTCATCTTGATCAGAGAAAAAAGCCAAGTGACAAATACCTTTGCGTGTAGAGGCAACAATGATTTGGCCGAAAGGACTTTCTGCAAAACTGTAATTGATATGGAGGTTTTCCCCACCATTTTTGAATTCCCCCGGTGTCATTCCTTCTATTTTCACAAACAAATCATGAAGTCTTCCTGTCCCAGAAAGTCCAGTTTCCTGAGCTACTTCAAAGAGTGTCGCTTCCTTGCCTTGCAAAAGCTGTTTAGCATATTCCACACTGAGGTACTGCATGAATTTCTTTGGGCTCACTCCTGCCCAATCGCTAAACATACGCTGAAAATGAAACGGGCTCAGATGCACTTGCGCTGCAATTTGCTCCAAAGAGGGCTGGCTTTTGAAATTGGTTTGGATATAGGTAATTGCTTCGGCAATACGCTGGTAATTGATGGACTGGCTCTCGCTCATATACTGAATGCTAGGGTTACCCAAAAGTAGCGTGATTCCAAGAATAGCAAAACCCGAATCTTGCGGGGTTTTGAAAATGCATTGTTTTCAAAGTGGATTTACAATCTCTCTTCTAAAGACTGCGCCTTTTTCCTGAGGTAATCTTTTTCCATGTTATTTGAACAAAAGTCTATCGCAAGTTTTATTTGCTGCAGGGCGTTGTCAATATCTCCAGCTTTTTCATAATATTCTGCATAGCAGCCATAAAATAAATACCTGCGTTGGCTTAGCGACTTAGGGACAATTTTACCAAGTTCTAATTTGGCTTCCATTAGTTTTTCCAGTTGTAAAAAAATGGTTGCCTTTGAAAGCAGAACATGATCCGAGGGCATCATCAGATACATGTCATCGTAATACTTCAATATGCACTGCCAGTTAGTATTCTCAAATTGAACTGCCCGCACATGCTCTGAAGCAATAGCTGCCTCCAGATGATAGATAGAACGATCATCAAATTCTGCCGACTTTTGCAAGGAATCATTTCCTAGTAATATAAGTGGCAAATACCATTTAGAGCGATCCTGATGTTTGAGGTCAATGATTTCGGAATTGCGCATTTTTGATTCCAAGCGAGATGCATGAAAGCACATAAGTGCAAAAAGGGCATAAGTACCTCCAGTTCTAAACTTCTCTTTTTGAAGTAATAGTTTACAGAGTCGAATCGCTTCTCCGCAAAGATCCTTTGAAATCAATTCATCCGCTTTAGTAGAGTGAAAACCCTCATTAAAAATCAGGTAAATAATATGGAGCACACGCGAAATCCGGTTTGGAATTTGATTTGGATAAGGGTACGAAAGAGTGATTTCTAACGTCTGAATTTTCTTCCGAGCACGCACTAAGCGCTTTTTAATGGTTTCTTCATTTTGAAGAAGAGCAGCAGCAATCTCTTTCATAGAAAAGCCCGAGATGGCTTTTAATGCAAATGCAATCTGCTCTTCCTGTGAAAAACTAGGGTGACAAGCCACGAAGATCATTCGTAATTGGCTATCTGCCACTTCATGATCCAAAAAATAATCGTTGATCTCTTCACCAATAGGTGTTTCATTAACGCCTTCATGCCTTTCCTTTGTGGCATTCAGCTGGCGCAAAAGATCTATAGTTCGATGTTTCGCTGCCTGAGTAAGCCAAGCTCCAGGATTATCAGGCAATTCATTTCTCCAGCGAAGAGCTGCGTTCAAAAAAGTATCTTGAATGGCATCCTCGATCAGTTCCAGATTATGTAGGCCGAAGATTTTGGACAAAATAGCGACCATCTTTCCATACTGATGTCTGAAAAGATGGTCAACTAATTTATTTTCGCTGCTATTGCTCAAATTTCATCACCTCTCTGATTTCTACTGTACCTCCCAAATCATAATCTGGAAAATCCTGCGCGACGGAAATTGCCTCCTCATAACTTTCTGCCGCTACGGTATAGTAACCACCGATAATCTCCTTGCTTTCGGTAAAGGGCCCATCAGTCACAATTCGATCTGGCCCCGAGATACTTTTTCCGGTAGCGTGTAATGCTTCGCCACCTCGCAAGATGCCTTGGCTTTTCATTTTTTCACCCCAGGCAAACCATTTTCCCATTCGCACTTGAAGTTGCTCTGGAGATAATCCCAACTCTTCGTAATCAGCCCCGATAAAAATCATCATAAAATCTTTCATAATCTCTGTTTTTAAATGTGTCGTGTTTTATTAAAAATTAGTTAAAAATCCTCTTTCTCTTGAATAAAAAGAAGCTAATGCAATTCTATTATTTCGAGGAATGAAAAGCAACTTTATTCCCCTCCGAATCAATGAACTGCCCCATAAATCCATGCTCGCCAAGCGAAGTTTTCGGGATGATGATTTCCCCACCCGCCACTTCAACCCGTGAAAGCGGAATACTGAGGTCATCTCCACCATTCAAATAAACCAAAGATCCGGTGGTTGATGGCTCTAAACCTGGACCGAAAGCAATCCCACCTCCTACTCCATTTTCCCAATCGGCGGGAAAGAACGCCATGGTCATACCCATCTCTTCCATAGACATGGATTCCATCTTGGCATCGAGCACTGTTTCATAAAACAATTTAGCTCTTTCGAAATTTTTCGCTGGAATCTCAAACCAGTTGATCGCATTTTTCATAGCACTGTTTTTTTGGTTAAAGTATATGACTCTATGACGAAGCTGATTTTCCAAACAGGGACAAATTTCTTGATATTTTTTACAGAATTCTCATGCTAGAATCACAGGAAGCATGACTAAAAATAAGCGAGGATGTGGAGCCAAAAAATGAGGAAGCAATCTCTTTGGACTAGATTATATGGACGAACCCCTTAATTTCCGTTTCATCATTTCCAAAAAATTTTCTATTCTAATAACTAAGTTTTAATCTAGTGGCATTCCAACAAATGGAATCGAGCTTGTCGAAGGAGACACACGGAGCGATGTGACAAGGATTGCTTCTTCACTTCCCGATTGATTGGGACAGGCAGTCCCTCGTTCATAACAATGACGACCTGCTTCCTCCGCGTTCACCTCCGTGTCCTTCGTGGTTAGAATAGACATTAAAAAAGCCGTCCACAAAACATGAACGGCTTGAATACAATAGATCAGAAATCTTAAACCTTTGATAGAGCGCTTGCCAGATCGTTTTTTAGATCTTCGGCATCTTCCACGCCTACGCTTAAGCGAATCAAGGAATCCACAATCCCTACTTTCTCGCGCTCTTCTTTGGGAATGCTCGCATGTGTCATGGAAGCCGGATGTCCGCAAAGTGACTCTACGCCTCCAAGGGATTCTGCTACAGCGAACAAGTGGAAGTTCTCCATCAACTTTCTCGCATCAGACTCCTGATTTCCCACTAGGGTGAAGGAAATCATTCCACCATAATCACGCATCTGCTTTTTGGCGATTGCATGATTAGGATGATCTTCGAAGCCAGGCCAATATACCTTAGCGACCTTTGGATGATTTTTCAGGTAAGCAGCGATGGTTTTGCCATTTTGAGAATGACGCTCCATACGCAGATGGAGGGTTTTGATTCCTCTCAAGACCAAGAAACAATCCTGAGGTCCCGGCGTGGCGCCAGAAGCATTTTGGATGAACACCAGCTTGTCCGCCAGCTCATCATCATTGACCACCAAGGCTCCCATCACTACGTCTGAGTGCCCACCAAGGTATTTGGTAACCGAGTGCATCACTAGATCTGCTCCCAAGTTCAGCGGATTTTGCAGGTAAGGAGAAGCAAAAGTATTATCTACAGCTACCAGGATTTTATTGCCCTTGCTCAGCTTTGCCACCGCAGCAATATCGATGATATTCATCATAGGGTTGGTAGGTGTTTCCACCCAGATCATCCTCGTATTTTCAGTGATATGCTCTGCGATACTCGCCGCATCTGACATGGGCACAAACTTAAATTTGATACCATATCGCTCATAGACTTGAGTGAAAAGCCGGTAAGTCCCTCCATACAGATCATTGGTACTGATGATCTCATCTCCCGGGTTGAACAGTTTGATCACAGCATCGATGGCTCCGAGACCCGAAGAAAAGCAAATGCCATGCTTACCATTTTCCAAAGCTGCCAAGTTATTTTGCAAGGCAGTACGGGTGGGATTGTGGGTGCGGGAGTATTCATAGCCTTTATGATCTCCCGGCGACTTTTGAACATAAGTAGATGTCTGGTAGATCGGAGTCATGATCGCACCAGTGGCTGGATCCGGCTCTATTCCGGCGTGTATAGCTTTTGTTCCAAATTTCATTCGTAATTGGTTTAGATTATTTTGGATTTTAGGAGAAAGAAAATCAATTGAGATTTTCGGGGTGATTTTAGGCTTTGCATGTTAAACTTGCAGAAATTTCCAGTGAATCAACAGATGATAAATCAAATATGACAAAAAAGGGCAGGATATTCAAAACTATCCGTCGGTACTTCGGTACACATCCTGCCGGAATTTTTGCCTGGCTTTGGGTCACCGCAATGCCATTTGTTGGAAGTGTAATTTTCGCAGCAAATTACACTTTTCTGGATGCATACCAGCTTCAAACAGGTATGGATTACTTTGCTTATACTGCATTTGGAGCCTTGCTGATGGGTTTGGCATTGCTTCCCACTACGCTGATTGCCTTGGCTTCCGGGTTTTATTTTGGCTGGATATCCTTGCCATTGTTGATTTTGGGCTATTCACTAGCCTCCATTTTGGGATATGGGCTAGGCAAAATGTCCAATATGGGGTTGACAGAAAAGCTGTTTAAAAAGAATCCAAAGTTTCATGCTGCGCTAGAGTCACGCAAAGGAAAAGAAGGATCATTGGTATTTTTTGTCAGAATCTCGCCTGTAGTCCCCTTCGCAGTTTCCAACTTCCTGTTTGCTAATCTGAACATCAAACTATGGAAAGTACTAGTTTACGGAATCCCCGGCATGCTTACTCGCACAGTCCTGGCATTTGCGGCAGGAGTGGCCGCCAGTTCCTACCTCGCTGCCAAGCAATCCATGAATACTCCTCTGCAATGGGGAATTGGGTTGGCGCTGTTGATAATAGGTTTGGCAGGGATATATAGCTATGTGAGGAAAAAACGCTAAACCCGGATTATGTAATAGGATTCATCTGTTTATTTTTTGCTTTTCAATGGTCAGATAGCCTGTCCCGAACTTGATTCGGGAGAATCTCGCAGGATTATAACCATCCCAGTGTGTGAGGTTCTTCGTCAAGCTCGATTTCATGTGATTATAATTGTTTGTTAAAGGTCACATGGAATCTCGCATATTTGATAATCATCCGGCTGTGTGACGCTTTCGTCAAGCTCGATTTCATGTGTTTTTAAATCCCTATCGTAGCCAACATAGTAACCACTCATTACGTCGTCAATATTTACGTTTATAATGAATTTCATTTTGCTGTATTACTTGTGGCGGTTTTCGAAGCACTTTCTTGTCAGCTTGCAATAAACTTACTTAAAAGCCCAATGCTTGAATATACCACTTTCACCACCATAAATTAAGTGCGCCATCCTGCAGAAGTTTCAAGAGTAGCCAGAACGAGGTTGCTTTTTAGCTCATTCATAAACTTATATTAATCGTAAAAAAAAGGAAAACCACATCCAGACTGCCTGTTCCTATGTAGCAGGTTTTTCCGAACTGCTTGCCATAACTTCAAAACAAGCCTTCCATAACCGATATGAAAAGGCCTAAACCTATTAGTAGGATGACTTTTTGAATGTATTAGGAAGACTACTACTGACTTTATAGGCTTATCGCTTGTACATTTTCCTCCTAAACTTCCAAGTCAATCTCCATAAGAACCTCACCGGTTTCATGCTTGGCTTTGCAAGCGGCACGTAAACCTAGTTAATGGCGGTAGTTTTTACTTTTTTACCTATTAATTCAGTGTTCTCTTTTGGAACCCAATACTTAATTATTAATAACATAATTATAGGGACACACCAAAGCCCAATTAATGAAAACCAATCACTTATTCTATTCCCACCTTCTGAAATTAGTAATCCGTTCCGCAACGGGCCTTTTGAAAAAATGGTGTTAAAAGTAAAATTCCAACCGAGGTGAAGACCTAGAGGCAGTAAAATAGATTTAGTTTTTGAAAATGCTAATGCCCAGGCATATCCCATCAAGCCAGTACCAATAAACACAAAAAACATTGGAATAATATTTCCAAATATTCCAAATGAAAACCAATGGTAAATTCCAAATGCTACTGCAGAAATTATAATTCCTTTTCTTGCTCCAATTCTTCCTATCAGAATAAATAGCAGTGCACCTCTAAAAAGTAATTCTTCTGTCAACACAGATTTAAAGTCCCACCAGAACATATTTAAAATTAAGGCTGCGCTAGCATTTTCATTCAAAGTCAAACTTGATGACCTCAAAAGCATTTCTAAAAGTTCTACTCCAATACAAAGTATTGATGTAATTAAAAACCCTATAGCCAATTGCTTTAGTCTTTTTGAAATTGGTAAAAATCCTAGTGAGAGGAGATTTTTCCCCTCAATCAGATAAAGTAGTAGCCACGAAATTATCAGTTCTACTAAAATTCCTATCATCCTTTTTTTTGCTTTTCAAATTACCGCCAATTGGGTCAGGCAAGAGAATTTCACCCTCAGGTTCCCACAGAACCGTGTGTGAGATTCTCATCTGCCGCGGCGGACTCTTCATGTTTATAAATCGCTAATTGTTTGCCATCATCTAGTATTACCGCTCCAATTTGTTTTCCCTCAATTACTTTATCAATTTCAGTAAACAAGTTTTCAGGATGACTGCAAGCAGCACGAATACCTAGTTGCTAATGGGCTGGTTTTCAATTTGTTTTAAGTTGGATTCACTTACGAGATAATCGATACCACTGTTCATTCGCTTTTAGAATTTTGTAGATTGCCTCCGGCTCGGTAGCAGCAAGTTCAACATGAGTTATTTTCCAATCAGGAAAGCACGATTCAATTTCCTCTCTACTCGCACCACTGGGAAGAGGACCTCTCCATTTTGGATCCCATATAAGTAGAAGAATTGTTGCCTCCCGACTAGCGATTTTATTTATTGCTTTCCCCATAGCCTTTCTTTGTGCACGAGTTAATCCATGGAAAGTCCCCGTATCTAAAAATAAATCAAAGCCGTTTCCAATTTTGTTTAGCTCAGTTACGTCTTCCTTCACAAGTTTGACATTCACATTTTCTCTTTTTACACGCTCCTGAGCTCGTTGCAAGGCTTTCTCAACTATGTCAATACCAGTTACATCCCATCCTCGTTTTGCCAAATTGATACCCCACACACCATTTCCGCAACCAATGTCGAGTGCTTTTCCGTAAGGGGCTGTTTTTCCGCTTTCTTCCCTCTCAAAGATTTCCGTGATTTTATCAACAAATGGACTGTGCCCTTCAGCATCCTCCCAGGGATGGAAGCCAATTGAATATGCAAACCTGTAATTCATAGCAGTTTGTCTTAAGTAAAATAAATTTACTAAAAATTATTCGGGCAAAATCACAGTGTCATCAAATAAACTGGCCACTAACGGTCAAGTAAAAGAGCAGAGCGGATTTTAAGGAGATTACCTGTCCGCCACCACAAAAGTTTAAAAAATCCACAGACCTTCGATTTACCTCTTCACCCGCTATTGCCACAAACACGCTGTTTTAGCGTTTCGATGTTTCAATATTATTCTATGCTTTCAGGGGTGCGCAACAACTTTCATGTCATGGTCTGCAAAAACCTTTGCAATTTGTTCTTTTGTTGGTGGAGAGGTCCATTTGTCCGTAACCATAAAAAACGCCTCTATCTTTACAACCGGCAAATAAGAAACTATCATCTTTCCTTTTTCTGTTCTCAAAAAAATGTTGGTTTTGATTTTAGCAAAAACACTCAATGGAAAGAGTGCAAGTGCCGATAAAATAAATGTTCCTCGTTTCATTTGATTCCTTTAATGTGTCTGGAATATTTTAAAAAACCTTTATAGCATATTTTTCCTTTGTTTGAAAGGTTCTTTTTCCATTTGTCCCGCAATATTTCTCCACCAATATTTATTAGTGTGCCTACAATATATAGTACGATGGAAAGAATATACACGCCATCCAAAGACTTATTAATTGGCACATCAAATAACGAAAATCCTATATAATACAGGGCGACATTTTGTTCTATTTTGAATGTTTTATAGCATGCCCGCTATCGATTTGCCGCAATACGAATGCGGGGATTTTAAGCACTGAAATACATTAGAAGCTCAAAACTTGAATTCAACACATCACTTTCATAAAAGCACGAAACCCCCGCTTTAGCAAAACCTAGTTGATATCGGCTGCCTCTCTACTTCAATTGAATTGTAATTACCTTTGGAGTATAAATATTGGGATTTGCATTTATTTCGGAAAAATTCGGATTATTAATATCATATGTAATGAGCATCACATGCCTTTTGGAATCGTAATTTTGGATACATTCTCTTGGCAGGTAACAAAAATTTGATTCAGAATAAGAAGAATTGCCCGGAGTTACTTCTGGGATTTCATAGATATCAATTTCATCCGACCAAGGTCCGGTCAGTTCTGGTGCAATACGCATTTTTATTTTATTATCCATAAATTTTACATCACAAATCATTACCCATTGCTTCATTTCCGGATGATAGTTCACCGTAGTGCTTCTAAATCCATTTACTAACGTATCCATATCATTTGTGTCTAAACCTTCTTTCCATGTTTTATTTAAAGCATAATACTCAAATGGCTTTTCTGTATTTTCAATAAAATCAAGTTTTTTCCTTATCAGAACCTGAGCCTTATCATAACGGTTAATAAAAAAATACATATAGTTTTCCAGCTTTACATGAGGACCTATTGACATAACCGGATTTTTAAAATCAGGTACAGGAATGTATTCAATCTTCCATTTATTTGGTGTATCAGAGGGGTTGCCTATTTTGGCCAACGTATATCCTAAAAGTGAAAAATTAAAAACATCATTTGGAGAAGCAGCTAGTTTAGGCCCAACTTTTTCCAGCAACACATATAAATTATCATTGATCAAAAATGCATCAGTCACCCAAAATTTATATCGCTTGGTAAAGGTTTTAAATATAGGTTCGGGGTTCTCAGAATATTTATTGTTCCAAAAATATTTTACATCAGTATCTCCATTGGGCAAACAAGTTTGAACAGCCACAGAGTTCGAAACCATTCTCATGCCCGGTTCCATTCTGCTTTGCTGATTTTTATTACCAACCCATGTATCACTAAAAATAAATAGTGTTGTAGTTGCATTTATTGGAACAGAAACATCGCCATCTCCACCAAGCCAGCCTTCTCCTAAAGGAAATTCAGGAATACATTGTTGCGAAAAAATGGTTGAGGATTTAGCTTCTGAATCATGAATATTAGGATATCCTTTTACCTGATTATCATCATGATTGCTTATTAATGTTATAGGATTATTAAAGATCTCTGGATCATTGCTGTTTTCTGAAATAAATAATTTTAATTCATCTGTTTCATAGGTTAATAACATGGCATTATTGACCCATTCATATTTGAGCTGCGAATTTTTCTTAGTTGCATAATTGAAAAACCATGAGTAATTGGATTCAGAAAGTTGCAATGTATCTTTGCTCATCCTGATTTTGTATAATGAATGAACATTAACGAATGAATTTCTATAGTCTTCATCACCCAATGTATCAGACATTACACCGTTAAGATCCAGATATAGTTCATTTTTGATCTTAACAAAAACGGCTTCAAATGTAGATGGGTTTGTTTCACCTCCATATTTCAATAAATAGAAATTATCTCCAGTTTTTTGAAATGAAACCGTCATGTCAAAATAAGGAACGCTCCATAAACCTTCGATCCTAGGAATCAACATTGCATCCTGTTCAGCAAAGAGTGAATGAAGCGATAATACTTTTTGTGCGTATGCCGCAGAGAGAATAAAAAACGAACAAATGAAAAGAAAGAATTTAATTTTCATATGATTATAATTTTTTCTTTAAGGCCATATGGAATCTCGCATGCTTTATAATCATTCCAGTGTGTGTCGGACACGACATGCTCGATTTCATGTTTTTAGTTTTAGGCCATTGTTTCTATAGTGCCTTCATTTGGTTTCCAATTTAACATTATAGCAACTGTATTTGCAATATGGATATCATTACCGAAGCCAGCATTAATTTTAGTTCCTGTTGTTGTTCCATTTCATGGTTAAACCAAACGGAACCTTTTAAATTTCCATCATATTTTACTGCACCAAGAGATTTTTTATTTTCAATGAATTCATAACGTAAATTAGGGAATGAGATGGAGTCGTTTTCCGAATAACTGAAAACTTTTATTCGGTTTTTTAGATCATAATCAACTTTAGTAATATAAATGATTCGTTCTCCATTACTAATAGACCCTTCTAATTGGCCAGCAACACTTAGGTCCAAGTTCCCATTGGTCAATAGTAAAATCCAACTATTATTTATATTGCTACTGTTAACAATCGTGGCCTTTAATATTGATGTATTAGATTGATCTGAAATGGTATTTGCTTCAATACCTGAATTCTCACCTAAAATTGATAGTATATATAATAATCTATCCTTTGTCACTAAATATTCTGATAGCTCAATAAATTCAGCCTTAACAAATGCAGAATCAGATTTTTCATTTGTTAAAGTAAAAGAGAATTTATAACGTGTTTTAGAAGTATGATCTGTTTTCAGATTGAGTATAATTCTCTCCTGATTGGTAATATTCCCACTTGAAGTTAATCCGGTTTTTTTTTTGACAACTTTGTAATCCCCAAACTTATACTTTTTTAGCGCACCTGTTTTAATGGAAAAATATTCTGAATTATTCGTCAAACTATCATTAATTACAATCTTTATGGGTGGCTCTTGAGCCATAAGAGATGTATTTGGAAACAACATTATCAGCCAAATAATTATTGATTTAACAACAAGTTGAAATTGATATCGAGTCATAATGATAGGCGTTATTTTTTAAATAAAAATAAGCATTTAAATATCATGATATAGTTTAACGAGGTGTTATTTTAGTTTTTCTTCAATTAAAGACAACGTTTTGAGTGTAACCCGTCTGGTGCAGTTGTGTGAACGAATATGTGAGGTTCATACTTGCTTTTAATAAATTGTTTTACATATCTACATCACTTACCCTTCAAAACTTTGCGAAGTTCCAGATTACAGCACACGGGACAAAAAATCATTGAAGCTATTTTCTTGATTTTCATAATCCTTGACCTTTAAATTAGATCTTAGGGAAAGTCTGGTAAAGACATGCAGGTCAGAATTTACCATTTCAATTTCAATTGGCTCGTTAGTGCTAGTTTTTAGCCCTTTGAAAATTAACACTCCTGTAACTGGATCAGCGGTAGAGTCTTTTATTGATTTGTATACTTTCAGTTTACAGTTGGGTGGCAGTTTAATGCCATCCTCAAGTTGCTTTCGTACAATAGTAAGCAGCTCGTTTAATTGATTTAGCGTTTCTTCCGGTCGGTAATGATACCAATATTTATCCTCTTCCGTTGTATTGTCTGCTTCAATGTACCCCAATATCGGCCCGATAACAGGAACAAGAGAAAGAATTTTTGAAGAAGGAATAACAATAGGATCAATGAACAAAATATGGCGTGGGACAACTTTATCGGAGAAATATGAGGCGTTTAGTAAATCGATAATTAAGGTGCAACTGGTTGACGATGCAAGGAAATTTAAATTGGTATACCCTGCTGCAACCAACCGATTGTATTCTTCAACAATCGAATTTTGCCAATCTCGCCATGTGGCATTCCTAAAATCCTCATACGTACGGCCATGCCCTCCCATCAAAACCAGTGAAATAGCATAATCGGGTGAGCCGGCTGACCATGTGCGGAATTCTTCCCATTCAAAAGTAGAGGCACTGTATCCGTGTACCGCAATAAATACCGGACGGGAAGCTTCTTCCGGGGTTGGGGTCGGGTTCGAATATGACAACAAAAAATCTTGCGGATTATCGATAGACGGATCGTAAATGAATTTACTATCAAGCATGTAGTCAGGTATTTCCGGCTCTTTATCACAGCCGGTAAATACCGTCATAAAAATGATAATAAGAAAAATCCTTTCTATTGCCTTAAGAGTGCCCATGATAGAGTAGTTTGAATAAACAATGGATAAAGTGTACCGGCACCCTGCTCTCCATTGCCGGTAATAACATTATATCCCATAGCAACCATTATTTTAAGTGGAGATCTGGTATCGACTATAAGTCCTGCTTCCGGTGACATCACAAGGGAGGTATTAGGTAAAACATCGAAAATGGACTCTTCGTAATCAGCCACGAAATAGCCCATATTAAGCCTTACTAAAGGACGCAAAATATGTTGTTTTCTGAAATACCAGGAAGTATTAAACAGAAAATAATCTTGCTTCATCGCATTGGAATTAAATGCTGATCCCAGGCGACTGCTTACATACGAAAAACCAAAATGGAGATTATCCGGTTTTACATTTCTATTCGAGTATTGAATAGAAACCCCATTTTCCCAATAGAGATTAACGGTTTTCTGAACGCGGACACCTACATCGAGGAGGGAATGCTGCGCGCAAACTGAGTTATAAAACAAAGTTGAGAAAACTGTGAATATTAGGAGATAATTTTTTTTCAGCCTCATTTTTCGATGTCTGTTTTATCTGCAATTAATGTGTACATATTTTCCATTTGCTCTTCAAGTCTTTCTTTCGCCCTATTTCCCCTACTATAATAAATGGTGCCGATATAGCCATAAGTCCTCCTGCAGCCTCAAGCATTCCCAAGGCCGCTTCATTTCCTTCAAAAGCCCATATAACAGGCGTTCCGCTCAACATTATTACACCCAGATACCCAATAAAACCGAAGAAACCTGGATTGATATTTTTCACTAATGTCTGAATTTCTGAAATATGCAGAACCTCCTCACTTCCTGATTCATTTCCAAATATCGTCAGTTCATCATTTTGGATCTTCAACAAGTGATACCCGTAAAAGACAGTATCAGTTGTTATTATATTATATCTCGACTTTTGCTTAATTTTTTGATTACGTGATGGTTTTTCCTGATGCTGTAGGTAAAGCTTTGATTGAGCCATTAACGAAACGCAATTGGTTAAAAGGTAAATGGTGATAAAAATTTCTTTAGTCATCTTTACATGAGTTAATGTAATTTTTAATCCTTTATACAACGGACACCCCAGCCAACATTTTTTTTGTTAAAAACCAATGACACTTCCCCTGAACCGTCGAACAGGAAAAAGTTATACGCATTGCCATCAATATCCCTGATTTTGTTGTCGGAACCATGACTTTCGTCTTTATCGCAATATGAAAAAGTCAGTAGAATAACGAGAAAAACTACCACTGATAATCTTGAATGTATTGGTCTCATTTTCATAATTGCTAAGATTTCAGATTCTGGAATGAATGCCTATTTGAGCTATTGTGGTGCTACCATACGATATATGATCTGTTTAAAAATGATAACCCAGTTTAATTGCTCCACAAATATTTGTTCCACCGTTGATATCTTTTAAAGTTACTCTTGCTACCTCCGCTCCAAATGTGAAGCACTTGTTACTGAAATACTGAATTCCCAAAAGAATAAATAACCCATTTTGTGCAGGAGAAGAAGAGTAATCAAGCGATTCATGGATGTTGTGTCCAAAACAATTAATTATCATGTCTTGAGATAAAAAATTATTAGAAATGAGAACTGTTAAAATAATAATCATTTCTTTCATGATATTTCGTTTATTGATAAAACACAATGGATTCATGTAAAAATATCTGCAAAACCTTTATTTTACAGAACAATATATCGATTTTTTCAATTACTTTCAAAAGTTTGATGGTTTATTACACGCTACTGTTTCTTCATGCATTTGCTTTATATGGTCTGTTCAAGTTTGCATGGTTGCATTAGCAAGCGAACTCACGGTCAAGTAAAAGAGCAGAGCGGATTTTAAGGAGATTACCTGTCCGCCACCACAAAAGTTTATAAAATGCACAGACTTTCGATATACCTCTTCACGCGCTATTGCCACATGCACGCTATTTTAGCGGTTCGATATTTTTTTCTGCTTTATAATCTTCCAAATTAATATTGCAAATAGTCCTGTTAACAATGCGAAAAATTTTTCAAAATTTGTTTTTGCGAAAATGTTTCCGAATGTATTTAGAACAAACAGTCCAAAGAAAATCCATAAAATTATATTAACTGCTTTAATTGAAAACTTGAATTTTACAAAATCACCTTTCATTAATAAAATCCAAAATAAAAATACATTTATATGTATTGAAATAGTTTCAAAAACGTACATTTCATTGTCGTTTGTAAGTCTACCACCCCAAGCTATGTTGTAGGGAATTATCTTTACTATTATGCAAATATGAAATAGGATTACCAAAAACAGTAACCCTAAAAATATTTTTATTGTGTTATTGGAAATCAAAGTTATATGATTTTAAAAGGTTTGTTTCTACAAGTAATGCTTTTATAACCCATTAATTTGGTACAACTTTCATTATTGTCAGTATATCGTGTTGAAATTGTAATCTCATACTTTTTAAATTACTTTTGCACTAAAGTTCATAAATGATACTCTTATTTTCAATTTTGTTTTAAACAAAATGCACCCCCCAACCAGATTGCTTCATTCCTGCGTCATTCGCAATGACGTACCCTACCTCAGCAAATACATCTTCCCATAGCCCTTCTTGAAAGCCTTATCCCCAGCAGTTGGTCTATGCTCCATAAACTGCCCATTTTTCCGAACCAGCACCCGATAGATATACACGCCATTTGCCAGCTGATCGCCAAAGTCATCCTTACCGTCCCAAGCGTATTCGGTTAGGTTGTTTCCGATTCGGATAGGACCCAATTCGTTCTGCAAAATCTCTCGGACGACTTTTCCGGTCACGGTCATAATCTGGATCTTGATCTCATCCGGTACTTCCATTCCCGTCACCGTAAAGACAAACCGTACACTGGTACTAAAGGGATTTGGATAAGGATAGAAATTGGTAATCTGGGATTCATTGATCACTTCGAAAGTGATCTCATACGGCTCAGAAGAATCGGAATTTGTCACGCGAAGTGTGTAAATTCCATCCTCCAAAGGCCCGGGGATGAGTGAAACCTTGAAGTCTTCGTCTTCTGAAGCCGGTGTCCAAATTAAGTTTGGATTGGAGAAACTTACCCGCTTGAAGTCACAGGCATCACAGTTTTGTTTGAGATATAGATCCAGCCCCACCGTATCCTTTTTGTACAGCAGTGTTTGGTCATTTTTCAGCAGGGCTGTGATCAGCACATTAGGCGAGACTATATCCCCGTCCATGATGTAGATTCCGTCAAAATTCACATCAAGTAGTGCTGTAGAATTATCGCCTTCTACGATAAAATAAGGCCCCATATCCACCTGATTGTTGCGGAAAGTCTGCTCCCGCTGTATTCTAGGATTGGCAAAAATCTCCAGTCGGTTCTCACCTGATTTCCCGATGGAATTAAACTCTATCGTAAAGTCAAAAGATTCCCCAGCTTTCAGTGCAGGGAATTTCTTGGAAAACTCCTCCACCTTCTTGCTTGTCAGATTGGTCATCTTCCAATCCACCTGTATTGAATCCAAGAAGTTGTACTTGGAAATATTCTTGAACTGTAGCTCCAGAAATCCTGACGCTCCTTCTCTGAGATTGACCTGATCTTTTGCTGATTTCAGGATCAAAACTCCCTCAGGCACTCCAGTATAATTCACCTGCCACTTGTCCAGCTGAGCCGGAGCAGTGGACTCAGGATCATTCATGCTGTAGCGCAATTTCAGGTAAGGATAAGTCTCGGTATTGATAAATGAGAGATCCATTTCCTGATCAAAGGTATTTCCGATCAGCAGATCTTCTTCACCATTATCCTTCACTCCTATGATATCAAAATAGGTTTTCTCCTCCTCATTGATCCAGTTTCTGGAATTCACATGTTGGAAAAATCGCTCCCATGAGGAGGCTGGGCCAACTCTTGGAGTCAAAATCATTCCAGAAGTCAGGTAACCTGCAAGTTCGGTATCAAATGAAAGCGTCTGCTGGGATGAAGGCACTTCCATAGTTTTATCTCCAACTATCTCAATCGCCTCGCCCGGACGCATGCCTTTTTTGCCATACAGGATGTATGGATCGCCAGTTTTCAAGGCTCTAAGCGTAGCTTCACTGGCTCCAAATTCCTTCAGCTTCTCTATAGCGATATCGGGCCATGCTTCAAATGTGACATTGCCTACAGAAAAAATCACCACGTAATCACCCTCCTTTACATTATTCACATAATCCACCAGCATAGTTTGACCCGGTGTGGTGATCCATGAATTCTGGATGCTCTGGATCATTTGGGGCACCCGACCACAAGCCCGGGAATCCAAGATATCAAAGCCCGGAACAGGAATCGCCAAGTAGGGCATCAGACTCTTTTGCTCAAAAGCCACCAAACCCAACGAGCCATTTGGGCACAGGCGGCTGTTGGCATTGTTTACATTATCAATGATCTGAGGAATCTGATCTAGGTAAAATTGTGTGTTTCTAAAGGAAAGCGTGTCCACACCTGAGCCAACAGTAAATACCTCAATATTGGCTTGCACATCTAGGTATTTCCAACTTCTGTCAGAAGCTTTGAACTCGAGATTTGTCAATTGATCTTCGTCGAGCTGGTAGGTAGTTCGCTGAGTCCAGCCATCAGGACCGGATGGAATGTAGGAGAAACTTGAGTTCGTCCAGACATCCGTCTCACCAGGCTTGGCTTCCTGAAATTTTGATCTCCAATAGAAGGTCGTACTGTCTGAGAATGAAGTGAGTGTCAAAGGCATTTCTGCCAAACCCCGCGTGGTGATACGAAGCTCTTTACGATAAGCAGAATTGAACCCGGCAGCGCTGTCCAACTGAATAATAACTGTACGATCTTCGGTAGTTTTCCCCGGTACTTGCGCCACCAGTTTTGTGTCAGCGCTATTCACAATCCCATAATCCAGAGGGTATAAATTCAGCGTGCCACTCAGTGGGATAAACTTGGTATAGGTCACCGAATTATTGGCAAAAGCCATTTCCTCCACATCCATCGATGAGTTTACCTCAATGGTAAAGCTGTTTTCTCCGGCGGCATTACGGCCAGTATTAGGGATGGTGAAAAAGAGTGAATCAATCCTGGCGATATAAGGAATTTTCACCGGTAGAAAGGCCTCAGTGGAACCGTCAGGTAATTTTCTAGTCACTTTGAATTCTATGGAATCCGTATCCACCCTTCCTATATTTCGCAGTACAAAATTTAACTTCAAGCTATCCGAAAGCACCGAAACGGGCACCTCATCAAAACTATTCACAGATACTTCTTCTACGTTGATGGCATAGTCAGCCTTATCAGCAGGGAAAATCCTCAATCCCGGATCACCATAATTGATCATCTGCTCCATGTGGGAATAGGAAAGCGGGGTGGTACCGAAATTAGTGATGTATGCCTCCTCAGCTTCTCGCTTCACTTCTCCTAACGTGCGATAAATCAGCGTGCTGTCTGCAAATGCCTTTTTGTAAAACAAATCAGAATACCTGCGGAGATAAACATCCACGCCTATCGCAGAGTTGGCAATCACGGATACAGCTCCCTTATCTGCTGTTATCACCCAATCTTCACCTTGGGTATAGCTATTTGCAAATGCACTACCATAGTCGCACCCATTAAACAACATGATCGGATACTTCCCTTTATTCTGATAGTTCAGCGTAGGATCAGAGGCAAAGCCAATTTCTATATCGATCACCGTAGGAGCTCCGTGCCCAAAAAAGGTAAGCATGGAGCGACCTTCATTCAGATCTCCCGTAATATCGATCACTTCTATAGTCGAGTTGGACCTTTTTCTATAGGTAGTCACTTTTCCGCCCAGATATGGGCCTTCGGCAATGGTCTTAAAGCCATTCATAAAGTTGAAATACCGTTCGAGTTCAAATTCAGATTCTCCACCAGACAGGTGTATCAACTCTTTTTGCCAAGGCTCTGAAATCCCAACCGCGTCTTTTTCTATAGCCTTACTTAGGTAATTTGCAAGCTGCTGGGCATTTCTTGCTGGAATTCTACCTACTGCCAGCGCAGGAGTCAATGGCTTAGAAGGATCAAGATTCAGTGTATAAATATTGTCTGAAAAAGGAAACCCTCCTGCTGGAATCAGGTCTCGGAAGCTAAAAGCTGCAGGATTATTTCGATAATAATAAGTCACTCCACCGGCACGCGCAGTAGAATATATGGCCAATGATCTACCGGCAAGTAGCATGTGCGTAGGCTTGTGAACGGGATAGTAGGCTCTCAAAAACTCATAAACAGCTACCGGAGAATATTCCCCATAAGAGAATTGATTGTACAAATCCTCCATTTTCACCGTTAGTGTGTCAAATCCTCCACCTGACGGCGAAGCCCTATGCTCGGCATAGGATTTCAGCGGATTGTCAAATTGGGTGGTAGGCTGCTCCAATGCCTGATGACCTACTAAGATATAATTGGCTGGCTGTGCCAGATAATTCCTGAATTTCACTCGCTCTAGGGAGGCCACTCGAGTGATATTCTCTTCATTTTGTACCCAAATACGGCTTGAATCATTCGGGATGGATGCTCTGAAAGCTAGGGTTTGGTCATTGCCAGATACCTGTACTTTCTCAGGATTGGTAGGATCCGAAATCTCCAAAGCAGCATAAGTACCCGACAGTTGTGAGAGTTGAATTCGCTGATTTCCCGCAGGGGAAATAAAAAGCTCCGAAGCAAAATCTCCCGTGCTCACATTATTTTGAAAAGTGATCTTAGCGAAAGCCACGGACATATTATCAACAGATTCTGCTCCACCTGATTCGAAGGAGATAACTATGCTTCCATCTGAGTTGAAATCAGACATCGCCAGATTAATCGATTGTTGGGGATAATTAAACCCCGCAAAGTTCACCGTAGTAAGCAATCGCTGTGTGGTGGCATTGGGACCAGCGTAGATTCTTGTGGAATGGGCATTTTCTGATCTGCCTACCAAACCAAATTCCAAATTTGCCGATCCAGAATTCGCCATTGCTCCCAACTGATCCAAGGTGATTCGACGGGTATTGCCCTTGGTAATCACCGAAGACATCCAGCCTTGCCCTAAGTCAAATTTGGACAATCTAAAACCCAGCGCATAGGCTACACCCAGCGAATACTGCTCGCCAAGGGTCAGTAGTTTTTCGGATGTATAGGCATTGGCCAGCGGCATAGCCACTTCTGGCACAGATCGTAGATTCATTCGCTTTCCGCTCTGACCGGATGTTACGGTGAGGAAAAAGGCTGTGGTGTCTGAAGTAGTATTGAAGTATGGATTCGGAATCTTTTCAAAATCAGAATAAAGTAATTTATCTAGCGTCCCATCATTTCTCCTTCCATAGAAATCGATGTAATCGCCTGTGTCAAAATTCCCGTCATTTTCACCCTCAATGTGAATCGCTACTTCTTCGCCCCGATGATAAAGTCTGATAGTTTTAGGATCCAATCCGCTCAGGTTGATTCCTGAGCTACTCAGTGAAGTGGCTGTGATGCGGTGAATTCCATCTGTAGCCGTAGGGATTTTGAAGTAGGTCTGGTCATAATTATACCAAACAGGTTGCTGCGCTTGAGCCAAGTCAGGGAGCATGAGGAATGTCAGAAAAACGAAGAGTTGATTTTTTATCATTTGTCTGTCCAGCTTTTAAATTTCCTGAAATCAGGATCCAATTTCTCCAAACTCACTTTTACACTAAATACATGGGAATAAGGCGTTTCAGACACATTCCCAATGTCTGAAAGTGCATAATCGATCTGAAATCGCTCGCTGATGAAAACGCCAATCCCCATACTAGGCTGCATGTTCAAACTTTCATTACCCTGAAAATCCTTGATATACTGGAAGTTTCCTACACCTGCACGAAGAAAGGCTATGTCATGAAAACCAGCCTCTACTCCAAACCGAGGATCAATACTCAGCAAAGAGGTACTAATCACCGTGTTTCTCTGCCCATCAAAGGTCATATCCAAATCCATTGTGGTCAGTAAACTGAATTGGTTTCCAATCTTCCAGTTGTAAGCCACGCTGGATATAGCACGAGGTAAAGTCAGTTCTACCGAATTGACCGGAATCTCATTTTCTGTCTGAGAATAGATCTCCCTAACCAGCTCCGCGTTATGTGACCAAGCATTAAAAGTCGTGGTAATATCACGCACCATCAGTCCAAGGGTCAGCCGATCTTTGATATAAATCCCTCCTACATCTAGTCCAAATCCCCAGGCTTGAGCGAATTTGCCGACATTCCTGTGAATGACTTTGGCATTCATTCCCACTTTGAACCTGTCCGAAAGATCTCTCGCATAGCTTAGTAACAAAGCATAGTCAGCCGCATTGAAAAACTGTATGTTATTGTAATTCAAAGCTCCGTTGGCATCGTAAAGAAATCGGGTATCGGGAATATCATCAACTCCAAATCTAATAAGAGAGACTGCCACTTGGCTTTGGTCTTTGACAGGCGTGGAAAAACTCAGGTAATCGTATTGGGCAACCCCGGCAAAATATTCTGAGTGCATCAGGCTGAACTCATATTTATGCTGAATTCCCATCAGCGCGGCCGGATTCCAATAGGCCGCTGTCACATCCCGCACGGCAGAAACCTGTGCACCACCCATTCCCAGCGCTCTTGCTCCTACCCCTATACTTAGAAATTCATTGGAATATTTGGGAGCCAAATCCTGCGAAAACAGTTTAGTATGACCCGACCAACATGCTAGCAGTATTACCCAGAAAAAAAATTGACGCTTAATTTTATATTTCACAGTCTAAAATAAACCATTTTCTCAATCCTATTTTAATTCCTACTGGAATTCCTCACAATCAATCGGACTCCTGTCCGTCTGCGTACATAAATATGTGCGATAATTTAACATTTTATTAAAACTAGACTAGCAGTATTTTTTCAGAAATTATTTTTCAAATAGAAACTGGAAAACCAGAATCACCGATTAGATCAACTGAAGCCATTTGTAAGACTTATTTTATTATACCTACTACCTGTTTATCACAAGGAATTAGGTTATACAAGGTAGCTTAGAAAAGATTGGTATAATTTTTCTCCCATAGGAAGGGACGGGAGTAAGGATTTCCCGAACTATTGACACATAATCAATTAACAAATGAATGTCGCCAACACCCAGATCCAAATGCGCAAAGGACTCTTAGAGTTTTGCGTATTACACATCATCTCCCGAGGCGAGGTTTATACGTCAGATCTGATCGAGGAGCTTACCCAAGCTCAAATGATCGTAGTGGAAGGTACGCTGTATCCTCTGCTCAATCGACTGAAGTCAGCCTCATTGGTAGAATACCGCTGGGTAGAATCCGAATCCGGGCCTCCTAGGAAATACTACTCCATCACAGAAGAAGGGAAAGTCTTTCTGGGCACACTTTCAAAAACCTGGGATTCCCTAGTCAATTCCACCCTCCTAATCACCTCAAAGAATTGATCATGAAAAAGACGATAAGTATAAACATCAGTGGGATTCTTTTCCACATCGAAGAAGACGGTTACGATACGCTCCGTAAGTACTTGGATGCGATCAATCGCCACTTTTCTTCTTATAAAGACAATCAGGAGATCATATCTGATATTGAAAATCGGATTGCTGAAATTTTTCTGAGCAACCTGAAAAACAATAAGCAGGTAATCACTGCCGAAAACGTCGATAAACTCATTGAGAAAATGGGTACCATAGCAGATTTTGCATCTGTGGAAGAGGAAAAAGTCGACTTGGATCAGGAGGATGAAAATACGACTGCTGACCAGGATTTCTATAAATATGTAACACCACCGGATGCGGAAAAGAGGGGCTATAAAAAACTGGTTCGTCTCGAAAATAGAAAAATCCTAGGTGGTGTATGCGCGGGAATGGCGCATTACTTTTCCATCGATCCACTATGGACCAGACTGATCGCTATCCTCTTGCTCTTTAGCGGCAATCTGCGTTTCAACTTGGGATTTCTGGACATACTTCCATTTGATGACTTCAGGCTCAACCTGAGTTTTGGGATTTTTGCCGCCATCGCCTACATCGTACTCTGGATCATATTGCCTGTTTCGTATGAAATCGAAGAAGACAAAAATATCAAGAAGCTCTACCGAAACCCTGATGACAAAGTAATAGGAGGTGTAGCCAGTGGATTGGCGGCATATTTTGGCGTAGAGGTGATCTATACCCGATTGGCATTGGTGTTTTTGATACTTGCCGGTGGATCTGGTTTCCTCATTTACCTTATTCTATGGATTATCACTCCCGTGGCGAGCTCCATTACTGAGCGTATTCGCATGAAAGGGGGAGAAATCACCTTGGATAATATCGATTACACCATCAAGGAAAACATCAACCCTATGCCCAAGATCCCTGAGTCAAAAACCAGACAAATTCTTTTGACACCATTCAGGATAATAGGACAGGTAATCGAGGCCATCGGCAGTGCTTTGGGTCCTTTGGGGATTTTCTTCTTAAATGTGATCCGTGTAATCTTTGGTTTGTTTGTATTCTTTCTCGGCTTAGGACTGACCATCGCTCCGATATTTAGCCTCGCAGTGTATATGGGTATATTTACCAATGATGACTATAGGGTTTTGATGGACAATTTCCCTGTGGAGCTATTCTCCAACCTCGTCTCAATATGGCTGGTGATCGGTGCATCTTTCCTATTGATCATCCCGGGAATCATCATCATTCTACTAGGTCTTAGTGTATTAATGCAAAAGAACCTGATTGGAGCCAGGTTCGGCTTCGTGGCACTGGGATTATGGCTACTGTGTGTGGGTATCAGTGCATTCCAAATCCCACTGATTATAGCTCAGTTCAAAGAAGAAAACTGGCACAAAATAGAGCAAAACGTCCCAGTGACCGAAGGGATTATGATCCTGAGATTGAACCCTATCGGAGAAGAATCCACCTTCAATAATGTGAATCTAAAGCTTGAAGGCACTGCTGATAGTGTAGTGACACTCCGGGAGGATTTCTTCTCAAGGGGGAAAACTAAAGCAGAAGCCATGAACAATGCTAAACTGATTGGCTACAACTATAGCGTTTTGGATTCTGTCATCACCTTTGATGAAGGCTACGATATTTCCAATTTAAGCACCTTCCGTGATCAAAAGCTAAACCTCTTCCTGGAGATACCTTACGAAAAGCCATTTATCATGGAGCGATCACTTCTCGAAATTCTGAGAAATACCATCTATAGAAACGGCTTCAGATCCAGTGATCTTTCTCAAAATACGATCTGGACGTTTAATCAGCAAGGCTTGGTCTGTCTGACTTGTAAAGAGGAGGTGGTGCAAGTGGATGAAGAAAATTCTGAGGGTGTTAATTTTGACGTAGAGGAACCGGATACAGGAGAATTTGATCGTGATCAGCTCGACAGTATCAGCAGGGCGAAATTTAATCAATCCAACAACCCGGCAGATAGCAGTATTTTAATCGACTAAGCAAAGAGGCATCCAAAAGGGTGCCTCTTTTTTGTATCTTTTGGTCTAAACCCAAAAGCAGATGGATGTAACCGTAAAATTTTTAGGAGCAGCAGGAACAGTGACCGGTTCCCGTTATTTATTGGATCTGGGAGATTTTGAATTTCTGGTTGACTGTGGGCTATTTCAAGGGAGAAAAGAACTCCGTCTCAGAAACTGGGACAAATTCCCCATGCCCCCTTCAGATATGGAGGCTATAGTGCTTACCCATGCACACATGGATCATATAGGCTACTTGCCAAAGCTGGTCAAGGAAGGTTTTTCTGGGCCAATCTATTGCACGGCTGTTTCAGCAGAACTTGCGAAAATATTACTCTTGGACTCTGGAAAGCTTCAGGAAGAAGAAGCTGAATATGCGAGAAAAAAAGGCTATTCCAAGCATGAAAACCCTGAGCCACTTTATACTGTGAAAGATGCAGAAGCTGTATTTCCACTCTTTGTGCCTCAGGATTTCAAAAAACCTTTTTTCATTCATCCTTCTGTGGAAGTGACTTATTATTATGCCGGGCATATACTTGGGGCAGCCATCGCGAAAGTGGTGATCAAAGGAGATTCCCAAACCAAGAATCTTGTTTTCTCAGGTGACCTGGGCAGGTACCATGATCCTATTCTCTTCCCTCCTACGTTCATCCCTGAAGCCGAAGTAGTGTGGATAGAGTCCACTTATGGTGATCGTGTTTCAGCCCCCGTGAAGCCCGAGGAGGAGCTGGCAAACGCTATCAATGAGGTATTTGAGCGTGATGGACTGGTGATAATCCCTGCCTTTGCGGTGGGTCGCACCCAGCTGGTGATGTACTATCTGTATCAATTGATGAAAAAAGGAAAAATTCCTAGTGTGCCTATTTACCTGGATTCCCCCATGGCTATCAATGTCTCAAATTTATACAAGCAATTTCACCAAGATCATCAGCTGATAGCAGTGTTGGACGATAAGGATCAGCATCCATTTCAGCATTCTCAGCTTCATTATTTCCGCAAGCAAGAGCAATCCCGTACGCTAAATGACCTAAAGGGGAGGGCTATTATCATTTCTGCCAGTGGCATGGCTACAGGTGGACGTGTACTGCATCACTTATTCCATCACTTACCGGATGAAAGGAACGGGGTGATTTTCGTAGGCTATCAGGCAGAGGGAACCCGAGGCAGGCGACTAGTGAATGGTGAAAGTGAAGTGAGGATTTTTGGGCAAGAGGTCCCTGTAAAAGCTAAAATCTATTCCGTGAATGGCCTTTCCGCTCATGCTGATCAAAATGAGCTAATGGAATGGGCAGAAGAATTCAATGAAAAACCAAAAATCACATTTATTATTCATGGTGAAGAAAAAAGTGCTGCGGTACTCGCGCAAAAACTTAAGGATGAATTAGGCTGGAATACCATTATCCCAAATTATTTGGAATCATTTGTGCTGTTTGAGGGAATTTGATACACTAGAGTATTTACTCATGCACTAAACTAATAATCCACCAACTCATGAACCAACTAGTAAAATTACTTTTCGCTTCAGCATTTACCTTAATGCTTTTCCAATGCGCACCCTATCAGCCTGAAGGCCAAGGTGTAGTAGGTCTGGTCACTTGGCTGGAAGGCAATCAGATGCCGACGATAGCTGTGACAGGTAAGAAAAATAAGAATACAACAATAGGTGAGCCGGTAAAAAGAACTCTGCGCATATATCCACTTATGAATATCTCTGATGTGACCTTAGAGAATGGACTTTTCAAATCTGTGGCTGCCAAACCAATCACCGAAGTCGAAACTGACGAAAACGGTCAATACACTGTCAATCTCAGCCCTGGTAGATATTCCATTCTTACCGTAGAGGAAGGCGGACTTTTCGCCAACATATTTGACGGTGAGGGAAATATCCAGCCAGTGACGGTGAAAGAGAATGAATGGACATTGCTTGATGTAGTGGTGAATTATAAGGCGGCGTACTAATTCAGAAGAATTCTAAACTTTAATTCAATCAAATAAATGATCCTGAAATGCCTGTCCGCCAGGGCGGAGATCAAACCACGAATAACCATGGGTGCAAACCGTGGAAATAAGAACAAAAATCGGTTCCCAACCCTGAAAGGGTTGAACCAAATAGTTCGACAGCTTTCAAATACATTGATTCAAAGAGGACAGAAAGGTCTCCGCATGATGATAATTTGATCATGCGGAGACCTTTTCATTTTAATCCTTAATTTTGATACAATAAAAATGAATATATAACGTGCGTATTAAATTTCTCATAAATCACTTATTTTAAGCCATTTACGATTAACAAAAGTCGAGAGTATCCCAGTAAACAAAAATTATTAACTTTTTTTCACTTATCCACGCAACCATTTTTTCAGTGCGGGCATCTACCTAATTGAAAGCTAAATCGAATGTTCAGCAGAGTCAATTTTTCAACCGAATCAGGAGTAATACAAGGATGCCTCAAAGGCGACCGAATGGCACAACGCCACTTGTATGATCAGTACTCGGGAAAATTTTTGGCCATATGCATCCGGTACCTCAAAGACCGGGAACATGCCGAAGATGTGATGATTGAAGGCTTCATGAAAATCTTCGAAAAATTACCCCAGTTTCAGTCCAAGGGAAGTTTCGAAGGCTGGATGAAGCGGATCATCGTCACACAAGCACTCATGACGCTGAGAAGTCACCGTCATCTTATGATGGAGATCAATATGGAGAATGAACTGGAGTATCAGGATCATAACTATGAACTCAATCATATGGAAACTGCGGATCTGCTGCAAATGGTAGAAAACCTCCCGGTAGGATACCGCACAGTATTCAACCTCTACGCAATCGAAGGTTTCTCTCACCAAGAGATAGGAACTCTCTTGGGAATAAGCGAAAGCACTTCAAAGTCCCAACTCAACCGGGCAAGAAATACTTTGAAGGAAAAAATTGCCAGTCAAACACCAAAAGAAAGGACAATCAATGGCTAAGGAAAAAAATAATCTGGATCAGTTTTTCAAAGAAAAACTCGAAAACCATACAGAAAGACCAAGCAAACTTGCCTGGGAAAGACTGGAATCCCAGCTTCCTCAGAAATCAAGATCCTACAAAGGAATTTGGTGGGCAGCTGCTGCCTCACTGACTATCCTTTTCACAGTTGGTTACTTGGTATTGCGAGAAGGAGATGTATCCGTAGAAAAGCCTATTTTGGCTGATAGTCAGACGGAAGAAATAATTGCCTCTCCAACTCAGACAGAAACTCAACCCGAAACCAATACACCTGAAGAAACTGATAATAAACAAACCTATACAGAAAACCAGCAGGCTGCTGAGGAATTAAAAACTAAGCCAACTACTACCACAAAACCTAAAGCAAAGCCTGCTGATTCTTCTTCTAAAACGCAGTATTTTCAGCCAAATACTCCTCAAAATCTGATCGCCATGTCCGAGGAAAAAGAGGAGCCACAGCTACAAAAAGTAGAGCAGGTAGAGGTTCCAAAAATCACGTTGGAAACTCCTGAAATCACACAGTCGGAACTCGCTCCTTTAGCATTGGAAAAGGCTATTGCACAAGTAAATAAGCCTGCGGAGGAAGAGCCAGCTTATCGAGTAAAAATCTATTCTAACGGACTGACAGAAGAACCAAAAGATAAAAACCTACTAGCCGAAATCGGCAAAACTGTCAATGAAGTGGAGGGGTTATTGGGAAAGGTAGATCAGGGATTTGCAGACCTTCAGGATGCAAAAGACAATCTGTTCGCCTCGATCACAACCCGCAAAACCAAAGCAGAAAAGTAAACTTCACCTACTAGTTTAAAATCGAAAAATTATAATGAAAAAATACCTGCTACTATTTTGTTTGATGGCACTCGTGCAAATAGGATTTGCCGGGACTGTGCTATCAATAGACCACAAAGTTGCCAGTGACAGCGTCGTGGTAGAATTCGGGAAATCCGGAAGAATTGTCATCATCGTGAACAGCAAAGAAGACTTTGAAAAACTAAAGCTGATGAATATCAATCAGATCATCAGAGAACTTGATCTGGAAGAAAATGAGCAAAGTGGAGAAACCACTATAGTGGAGATCAAGAAAAAAGATGGCACTTCCAAGCAGGTGGTGAAAGTGACAGAAGATGGGGCTGAGACTGAAGTCTATATAGGAAGCATGCGACTTCTGGTAGATGAAACGGGAGAAAACACCAAAGTGCGTTTTGAGCCAGGTTTGAAAAGAAAAAGTGATCCTCCGTTCAGGACCTATTTCAATTTCGATCTAGGCGTAAATAACTACCTGGAGGACGGCAAATTCCCTACTTCGGACAAACCCTATGCTGTCAAAGGTTGGGGAAGCTGGAATGTGGGTGTCAACTGGATGGCTGCACAACGGATCTCCAAAGGCTTCTACTGGGACTTCGGCTTAGGGTTTCAATTCTACAATTTCAAGTTTGAAAACAAGGACTTTCAGGCTATACGAGGTGATGAATCGATTGACTTCATCCAAAGAACAGACGTGGATGGATTCAAGAGTAAAATTTCAGCTACCTACCTCACCGCTATGACTATGCTTGAGCTGGATTTTGGGAAAATGAATGACAATGGCAGCAGAGGAGTGCGACTAGCGGCAGGCCCTTATGCCGGGTATAGACTTGGAGGCCAGTCCAAATATGTCTATGAGGAATTGGGCGGCTCTGGACGTCGCAAAGACAAGCAAGATACGGGGCTTTACCTTCAGAACTTCAGGTATGGAATCCGAGGTGAATTGGGCATTGGGAGGGTCAAATTCTTCACAACGTATGATCTGAATGAATTCTTCCAGGAAGGGAAAGGCCCGGAACTCAACCCTATCACTATTGGGATTGTATTCTAATCAAATGGGCGAAAAAAGAACATTTTTAAAACGATCCACAATGAAAACTATACTACTACCACTTATATTCTTTGTCTTGTCACTTAGCTATGCTTTTGCCCAAGACAAAGCGGATACGGTCATTTACACTAAAAGTAAAGTCATCAAAGTCTTTGGAAACACCTGGTCCTATAATCAAAAAGAAGACGGGAAATGGATTCTTGATATCGAAGAGAACGATGAAGTTAAAATTAAAGATATTCATGAAAGAAATCGATTTTCAGCTGATTTAGCCACCGAACTAGGAATCAATCAAGTAACTCCTACAGATCAAATGCCAACGGTGAAGCCTTGGGGCTCTTGGTATTATGCTATCAATATCCTGGGAACCACCAAGGTCTCTAAAAACTTCCACCTCTACTCCTCTATTGGCGTCAACTGGTACAATTTCAAATTAGAAGACAGAAGCCTAATCGCCGTAAAAAATCCAGATGGAATCGTCTGGGAAGAATTTGCAGGACCTGGCACTGGAACCAAATCCAAAATCTCTGCATCCTATCTCAATTTCACGCTAGTGCCTACTGTACTTTCCAATAATCAAAAACTCCGACTCGGCCTGGGTGGATATGCTGGAGTGAGAATTGGTGGACGGGGAAAATTTGTGTACGACGATGAAAGAGACAACAAGCAAAAGCAGTTAGAGAAATCAAATATGTATGCAGAAAACTTCCGATATGGAGCTCGCGCAGAAATAGGAGTAAGTGATGTCACCTTATTCTTTAACTACGATTTAAACAATCTTTTCCAAGAAAACTTAGGCCCGGAAGTTCAAGCTCTGAGCTTCGGTGTCACCATCAGATAAAAATCAGAACTATGAAAAAAATTATCAAATTATCAAGCTTGGCAGTAGCCATGATGCTGATCACAGTAGTCAGCTTTGCACAAAAAGTATTGGTAGATGCCAATAAAAACTATTCAAACATCAAAGCCATCGAAGTAAGCGGTGGCTGGCTGGATGTGTCTTTCACCGGGGGGACAAATTCAGACGTGCACGTGGAAGCCTACTTAGAGTCAAACGAAGAAAATCAAGATATCATTTTCGTGACTGTAGGCGATGTGTTGAAAATCTCATATGAACAAAGTTCCAGAACTTCTTCTTGGGGGAATAACCGGAATAAGGGCTTTATCAAAATCACTGGACCGATGAATATCGATCTAGATATGAAAAATTCCTCAGGTACACTCACCGTGGATAAAGTAGTGGGAGATCAGACTAATCTTCGGGTATCTTCAGGCAAAATCACCGCTACCAATATCTCAGGAGATTTGGCTATTAAAGCAAGTTCTGGCGCGCTCTTCATTGATAAAGTATCAGGAAATATAGACGCAGGTATCACCTCTGGAAATGCTGACATTAATAATGTGGGCGGAAATTTAAACTATCAATCTACCAGTGGATCTTTGACCGCCGACCGAGTGAAAGGTCAATTGAGTGTGGCACTTACCTCAGGAAATGCGAAGTTGAGTAACATTGGTTCTTTAGGCTCCATGAAGTTTACTTCCGGAAACATCCGGGCTACTAATGCAGGATTGAGTGGAAACACGAACTTCAACGGTACCTCAGGGAATTTCAAAATACAAACTCCTTCTAATTTGAAAAATTATAATTTCTCTCTGAAAGCATCTTCGGGCAACCTAAGAGTGGGAGGAATCAATACGGGTAAAAACCTGGAAATTGATAATGATGCAGCTGCTTGGGTGAAAGGCTCCATATCATCCGGTAACATCACGATTGAGAATTAATTAGCTATGATTGTTTAAAAGACCAATCCGAAAGGGTTGGCTTTTTTTGTGCTTCTTGAACCACTGAGAGCGCGGAGGATTTCGCAGAGAGCGCAGTATGATTTTAGATTCCGTAGGAGAGAGTGAAGCCCATTGATATCTTGATCCTATGAATTTCAGAATTGCCGCAGCGGGCAACCAATAGGTAGTTATTGATTTTTATCAATTTTGCTGTGACTTTAGGTACAGCACTAAGACTATTAATTCAGAGCCGTACCTAATGGCACTGCTGGTTTTAATTGTCTATTTTTCTATCAATAGCTAAATTCATGGCTCTAACCTCTTGTTTCTAACATCTTATATCTAATGTCTTAGGTCTAAAATCTTAGGTTTAAAATCTAAAAAATCTTACTCCGGTCTAGATGCCAATCGTATGACTTCAGCATCTTCCTTGTTCAGTTTTAGCAAAGTTTTGATTCGTTCTGGACTAGGTTTAGCCACAGAAAAAAAGAAAAGTGCCGTGGCAAAAAGCACGTTGTATATAGCCGATGCGAAAAGAAGCAATCCAGCCGAGCAAATCAACGCCACCACGAAAAGCATCACATACCGCTCCCGCGTGGCATTTGCATAGATTTTAAGCTTTGCAAGCAAATCCTCTGTCAGAAAAACAGCCTGTACTCTTTTGCGAAAAAGGAAGTACTGAGCCAATAAAAGACCTATTCCTGCACCGGACAATACTTGACTTACAAGCATTGGCAACTCAGGTAGATTCCAAGTTATTTTACCGGTGGATTGATATAGATAGATCATTCCGAAAATGGGAAGAACCAAAACCAATAAGATCAAAATAAGTCTATCAAGGTTCTTGTAAACCTTCCTGTATTCCTGGATTTCCAAAATAGAAGTCTTAATAAGGTTTTCTGAATTACTCAATGGTAACCTTCACATCATCAGTCAATGGATGCGACATGCAGCACAGCACATAACCTGCCTCGATTTCATTTGGACTAAGTCCCGCATCTTCATCCATTTTCACTTTACCACTAAGCAGTTTGCCTCTACAGGCGGTGCAAAGACCACTTTGGCAGCTATAAGGCATATTCAAATTCTGAGACAAGCCTGCTTCGAGTATCGTTTTGTCAGGAGAGACCGATACAGCATGCTCTTCCCCCTCCAAAATCACCTTCACATCTCTAGTCAATAATCCGCCAGTAATGCCGTGAGCGGCATCATCATGCGCTTTTTCTGCAGCAGCAGAATAAAAACTTTCCCGGTGCACTTTCTCGCTAGGAACTCCCAAATCATCCAGCACAGCAACTACATTGTCCATGATTCCCTTTGGTCCGCAGGCGAAATATTCCTTGTCGTAATCAGGCTCTGATTCGGCTTTTCCAGCAAATTCAAGAATACTTTCCTTTGTCAACCTTCCTTTCATCCCAGTCCAATCAGCACTCGGCTGACTCAAATTATGGATCAGTTCCAGCCTTTCCGCATTTTGCTGAGCCAACACTTCTAATTCCTTTTTGAAGATGATTTGAGCTTCATTTCGGCTACAGTAGAGCAGGGATACTTTAGAGTTTGGCTCATTGACCAACACAGATTTCAAAATACCCATAATAGGTGTAATCCCACTTCCGGCAGCTACCAAGAAGAAATGTTTCTTGTTTTTGGAGTGAAAATCAGTGGTAAAATTACCCAAAGGCTTGAGCACATTGATGGTTTTACCAGGAAAAACACGCTCATTTAAAAAATTGGAAAACTTGCCTTTGGGAACGCGCTTGACAGATATTCCAGGAAACGGATCCACGTAGGGCGATGTACAAAGACTGTAAGACCTACGCTGTTCCTTGCCTTCAAAATCCATCACGAGCGTCAAAAACTGTCCCGGTTTATAATCAAGAAACGGCTCTGGCTGCTCAAAATACACAGTGACTGTATCTTCTGTCTCTTTCACTACCTCCCTCACTTTCAGTGGCAAATACGTTGGCGCCTTTACCTCTTCCTTCTTTTTCTTAAATAAATTGAACATTCCTAATCTGAGCTTTTATCTGTTTAAACGGTTGCAAAATTAACTCCGAAAGCCAAATATTCTGGCTTGCGACTGATTATTTGCACATCATAACTCAGATATTGCCTCTGTAGTTCGAATTAATTGAAGGATATTTCCCCAAATAGCCTAACGAAAACCGAACATTTGGCTTCAAAAAATTAACTTTGCTGCTTCCTAAAACCAATTGATCTAAAGAGATGGAATTAAATGCATTGACCGCCGTGACTTCAATAGATGGGCGCTACGCTGGCAAAACAGCTCCTTTGAGAGCCTATTTTTCTGAATTTGCCCTAATCAAATATCGAGTTCATGTAGAAATAGAGTATTTCATCGCTCTATGCGAACTTCCTTTACCTCAATTGGAGAGCTTTGATCAAGGGCTATTTGAGAATCTTAGGTCTATAGTGACGGATTTTTCACTCGCTGATGCGGATACCATCAAAGCCACTGAAAAAATCACAAATCATGATGTAAAGGCGGTAGAATATTTCCTAAAAGAGAAATTCGATGTACTGGGATTAGAAGCCCACAAGGAATTCATACACTTTGGCCTGACCTCTCAGGACATCAACAATACCGCAACTCCCCTGATGCTGAAGGAAGGCTTGAATGAAGTGATTTTACCACAACTGGATGCGGTAATCGACAGACTCCAAGTGCTTGCAAATAAGTGGAAAGACATCCCTATGCTTGCAAAAACTCACGGGCAGCCGGCCTCTCCTACCCGTCTGGGAAAGGAAATTGAAGTTTTTGTTATCCGACTAAAGAAGCAATTGATTTTACTAAATCATATTCCTTATTCCGCTAAATTTGGAGGAGCCACTGGTAATATGAACGCACATCATGTCGCCTATCCAGCCTACAAATGGAACGAGTTTGCCTACCAATTTGTGGGAGAATATCTGGGTTTGGAGAGAAGCTACCCAACCACTCAAATCGAGCATTACGACAATCTGGCGGCTGTTTTTGATGGCTTGAAGAGAATCAATACAATTCTGCTGGATCTATCAAAAGACGTATGGCAATATGTGGCGATGAATTATTTCAAGCAGAAAATCAAGGCCGGTGAGATAGGTTCCTCAGCCATGCCACACAAAGTCAACCCTATAGATTTCGAGAATGCTGAAGGAAATTTGGGTATCGCAAATGCACTTTTGGAGCACTTGGCCGCCAAGCTTCCTATTTCGCGATTGCAGCGGGATCTGACTGATAGCACGGTTTTGAGAATCATCGGAGTGCCGCTTGGACATATGCTGATCTCTTGTGAATCCTTGCTAAAAGGGCTGGGTAAATTAGAACTCAACGAAGCTGCTATTCTGGCTGATTTGGAAGAAAACTGGGCTGTGGTAGCCGAAGCCATCCAAACCATATTGAGAAGAGAAGGCTTCCCAAAACCTTATGAAGCACTGAAAGACCTGACAAGGACAAACACCAAAATCACAGAAAAATCAATCTCGGAATTCATCACCAACCTTCCTATTTCGGATGAATTGAAGGCAGAGTTAAGTATGATTTCTCCATTTAACTATACCGGGATTTAGTCGATTCAGATTATAAGAAAATCCAAATTTTAAATGGCCTTAGGACTTCAAGAATTGGCGACATTTCTCGAAGCTTTGAGGTTATTTCTTTCTGCCCTGAGAACCTGATTTACAAACAAGAGCACTTATTTTTACAACTATGCCGCATTACCTGGGTTCATCTAGCGGCTAAAACCAGCTTTAAGCAGTTTACATTTACTTTTTATTGTAAAAAATGACTACTTTACTTTTACCAAACCAAAAAAGCATCTCACATACAGCTGAATGCTTATAACTATTTTCAAACACTTTAAAAACAACAAATCATGGCACCTAAAAAAATAATCAAGCCTGCTTCAACTGATGAAGCAACAACTTCAAGTTCTGACGCAGTAAAAAACATCACAGAATTGGGCAAAACTGAACTGGAGAGAAAAAAAAGAGTAGATCCGGGCGTGGAATAATCCACAAGATTACCAAAGTTAAGTAGTAGCCAAAGGCAAAAAAACCTCAGCCATCATACAACGTGCACTTCCTCCACCTAATTTTTCAATAGTAGGAATGGAAGGGCTTATGATGGTTGAGTATTTTTCTATCAGCTGAATCTGTCCAACATTCAGTGATTCGAGTGCAGATTCTGACATTATGGTGAATTTTTCACCTCCATCGTTTCCTACTTCCAGCATATTTCCGGCAAAATGAAACTTTTGCTTCGCAGTGATAGGCATTACTTTTTTGCCAGCTTGAGTCAAGCCCTTTTGGACAGCTTGCTTTTCGGAAGCTTTTGGAATACTATCCAAACAAACGACAGCCAATTCAGTGCCTATGTGCATCATTACATTGGTATGATAGATGGGACTAAGCACACCTTGCACATCCTGCATAGCATGGAATCCCACCACTTTATAGCCAAGTAGCTTACTTAAATAATCCAGTGGAATAGCATGGGTGCGTTCGGAAAAACAGGCATAAATAATTTTGGACTGATGATCTATGACCATACTTCCAGTGCCTTCTAGGTATTGCTCATCGTCCTCGAAAAAACTCAGGTCAATGATCTCATCCACTTTAAACTTGTGCTTCATCAAGTCCTCAATCAAGCCTTTCCTTCTCTCCAATCGTCTGTTTGGAGAAAACATGGGATACAAAATCAATTTCCCGTCAGGATGTGTACTAAACCAATTGTTGGGAAATACTGCATCGGGCTTGACAGGATCTATAGTATCTTGCTCCACTATCACATGAACTCCTTGATCCCTGAGCATTGCTACAAATCCGTCAAACTCTTGCTGTGCCAGCTTATTGATTTCACTTGCCGGTCTGGTAGCTGCTTGTTGATAAAAGTTATTTTCAGCAGTCTCAGGATTGAATCCAAAATTTGCTGGGCGAACCATCAGAATAGTAGAGGAAGTCTGCATTAGGGCTGCTTGGCGATGTACTTGTAAAGAACGGGATCCAAATCGAATCGTTTTTCGCTGAGTGTATAGAATACTTTTCCATCTGGCGCAAAGCCAATAGCTTCACCTTGAGGTTCTGGAGAATAGGGCAGTTGAACAGGATCTCTACTCATTGCTTTGTCGATAGTTTCTCCAGCATTCCTCTTCCAATAGTAAATCGTTAAATAATTTTTCACTAGAATTTGACTGCCATCTGCCGAAATATCCGCCGCAGTGGCACTTGTGAAGGGAAGCTTGATCAGCTCTTCTAGTTCTATTTCACCTTCTCCAAATTTATCTGCCGGAAGTCTGTACAGGGTATTGAGACTATCCCGTTTGGAAATTATAAAAATATCGCCTGAAATGGGGTCAACCATGAGTGATTCGGCGTCTCTAGCTCCTCCCGGATATTTCAGTATGGTCTTTTGGGGAATTACCTGCCTTAGAGGATTTCTAGCATCTGGCTCAGGAATGCGATAAATAGCAATCTCCTCATGTATAGCATTATTATCACCGATTTCTCCCACATAAATATAGGACTTACCGTCTCCTCCCGGACCTATGGCTAAGTCTTCCCAATCTCTATTTTCCGTCCCAAGGAATTCAATTTTCCCCAAATTTTGCCCCAAAGTATCCAATAAATAAACAGCAGCCTCTCCTCCACTATCGTTGTGGACATAAATCACACCTGGAAGTATTTTGCTACATGCCAAGCCTGATATTTCATCTAAACCAGATCCTCTCAGTGTAGCAATAGGAACTCCCTCTCCGAAGCCTGTAATTTGTTCCTCCTGTGCATTAACGCAAGAAAATGAAAAAAATAAGATGATCACTCCTAGGGATGTTTTCATGGGATTGTTTTGGATATTGGTTAAAAGTAAATAAAATGATAAGTAGCCGGGCTATCGAAGTCATCCGTAGTAGGTTATTTTTATATTGGCGAGTCTATAAATAGCTGAAAAGTCATGAAGCGAAAGTTCAGCGTAAAAGATCAAAAATAAAAAATCAGTCTCAATCCAAACAGAATCAGCATTCGGAGTTGAGACTGATTGAAAAATTAAATACTGAAAGGCAACTTATAAATTCTCTTACCAGTCATTTGATACATGGCATTTGCCAAAGCAGGAATAAATGGTGGAACCGGAGGTTCTCCCACCCCTGTAGGCTTGATCTGGCTTTCTATGATATGCACATGAATATTTTTGGGTGAAGCTGGCATACGAATAATCTGATACGTGTCGAAGTTATTTTGCTGAACCTGTCCTTTGTCAAAAGTGATGGCAGAGGTGGTTGCTAAACTAGTTGCAAACTGAGACCCACCTTCAAATTGTGAGCGAATTCGATCTGTATTGACGGCAACTCCGCAATCCACAACATAGAAGACATCTGAAATAATAGTGCTGTCTGCAGCTCCTTTCTCCAGCATTACTACGCAGGCTACATAGGTCAGAAAACTTTTGTGAGCAGCAAAACCCATGATTTTACCGGCAGCTTTGTTGGCTGCCCAATCTGCCTTTTCGGCTACGCTGCGAATGACATTTTTCATTCTTCCTGTATTCCATGGATAGTCTGTTATATTCTCTCCATAGTTGCCATATTCACCCCCCACTATTTCTGATTGGAAGGTAATGTCACGATCTTCTCCCAAAAGTTCTAAGGCATTTTCAATCGCATCTTTGCCTCTAGCTTCTGCGATTTCATCCATCATCGCATGCATGGCAAAAGCATGATGAATATTACTCACAGAGCGTAGCCATCCTATTCTGGTATTACCGGTGGATTCATGAGATTCTATGCGAATATTGGGCACATCAAATGGGAAGTCAACACAACCTAATGCCATTTCACCATCAGACGGGTGCAATTCTTCTTTGCTGCCGGTAGCTCCGATGGCCGGAAAAACGGTATGATGGTTCCAGCCAGATAAATTCCCTGCTGAATCCAACGTTGCTTTGATTCGCTGTGCGCTATGCGAATGAAAAAAGTCAAAATGAAGATCATCCTCTCGTGTCCACTGAACCCGAACAGGCGCTTTTGCTGCTTTTGATAGCAATGCTGCTTCCACGACAAAGTCTGGCTTTGATTTTCTTCCAAATCCACCGCCAAGCAAGGTTACATTTACTTTGACATTGGCACTATCTGCTCCAATTGCTGCCGCCACAGCTTCTCTAGCCCATTGAGGATGCTGACTAGGTGCCCAAACCTCACAGGATCCATCTTCCTTGACATCTGCGATTGCCACCGGTGGCTCAATGGTGGCATGGGCATAATAGGGAGCCTCAAAAGTCCTTTCCAGGATTTTAGATGCCGATCTTCCAGCTCCATCAAAATCACCTCTTTCTCTTCTGACTTTTCCCTTTCCTTTAGTACTTTCGAGCATTTCAGCTTGCTGCCGGTCTGAATTATAATTTTGGTTTTCGCCCAAATCCCACTCAATCACCAGCGCATCCCGCCCTTTAATGGCAGACCATGTATTAGTCGCAATCACAGCTACTCCTTCCAGCGCCTTGTCTAATCCTGGCGGAAAGCCTGAACCATCGATTTTGACCACTTTCACTACTCCCGGCACAGCCAATGCTTTTTCATCTGAATAGGAAATCACTTTTGCACCAATGACCGGCGTTCTTTTGATGACAGCAATTTTCATGTTTGGCAAATTCACATCTGCTCCGAAAACCGCTGTGCCACGCGTGATGTCATCAATATCATAAATCGGCACATCTTTCCCTATCAGTTTATACTGAGAAAAATCCCTCAGTTTCACATCTGCAGGAGCCGGAACCGGCGTATCTTTTAGTTTTCCTACCAACTCCCCAAAGCTTACCTTTTTCCCCTTCCCTGAATGGATCACCATACCATTTTGAGTATCACATTCAGATGCCTCTACTTCCCAGTCAGCTGCTGCTGCGGAAATCAACATGTGTCGAGCTGTAGCTCCGGCTTTTCTCATCGGCTCATAAAACATTCGAACAGAAAAAGAGCCATCGGTATTTTGGTTGCCATACTTTTCCTCATCTCCTTCAGCTTGTACGATCTTAATTTTGGACCAATCAGCACCTAGCTCATCTGCCAAGATCTGAGGAAGCGTAGTACGGATACCGGTGCCCATCTCAGATCTGTGAGCTACCAGCGTCACTTCATTATCTGAGTTGATACTTATATAGACATTGGGAGCAAAAGTGACGGGTTCACCCTTGGATCCCAAACACTGGAAACTTACTCCTAGGAAGAGTCCACCTGTGGCTAGTGATCCGAATTTTAAAAATTCTCTTCGTGAAGGTGAAAAAACCTTACTTTGATCTTTTCTTTTTGTATTGTTCAGAAATGGAATAGTTGGAAGCATAAGAATACGATTTAGTGGGAGAGATTAAAGTGATTTTGAGGCAGTCATAATTGCTTCTTTGATACGATTGTAGGTACCGCACCTACAAAGATTCCCAGCCATCGCCCCTTCGATTTCTGCTTCGGTTGGGCTTGTATTTGCATTCAACAAAGCCGCCGCACTCATTATTTGACCTGATTGACAATAGCCACATTGAGGGACAATATGCTCTACCCAGGCTTTTTGCACCGGATGATCCCCCTCTGCCGAAAGGCCTTCGATAGTAGTGATCTTACCGTCTCCGACGGTAGATATTGAGACAGAACAAGATCTCACCGCCACTCCATCCAGATGGATGGTACATGCCCCACAAAGCGATTTTCCGCAACCAAATTTGGTCCCCGTCATTCCAAGTAGATCTCGGATCACCCATAATAGTGGCATATCCTCCACAGCATCTACTGTCTGTACTTCTCCGTTGATTGTTAATGTATAGTTCGGCATTGCGTTTTGAATTTTTTATTAAGATAAAATATCATTTGTTGTCAGTAATTCAGGCTCCGATCAAATTCCATTTATCCCGATAAGGCCTGAAAAGTAATTGGTTGGCAACTTCATTATTTTTGAAAAGTTCATGCTTGGCATCCCATTTCAATTCTTCCTTCAACTTAAAGGAAATCAATGCCAGGTGCATAGGCATGGTCATATTTCTTGCGTATTCGAGGTGAGATTCCGGTTGGCTCTGCGCCTTTACCGCATCAATAAAATTCTGTTGATGTCCGGGAGACCTTATTATTGATTTGGGAATTTCAGGGATATCCTCCATCACTTTGCCGTCGAGCCGGATTTCCTTGCTGGAATAATCACAAATCAGAGTGCCTTTAGTCCCTTCAAAATACGCTCCTATACTCCTATCTGCCGCCCCCGCTACATCTGGTGGCGTAGAAGTCCAGTGTAGGTTGAGCTTTTTGAATTTAAAATCAACATCGATCCATTTAGGTGTATCTCCGGCGCCATCAGATTTTTCTCCATTCGCCCTTACTTTTTTTAATCCGGAAGGGCTAATAGACCACCATACAATATCGGCGATATGGCACCAAAAGTCTTGAAAAACCCCACCGGAATATTCCATAAAATACCGGTAATTGACATGGACCTTTTCAGGTGAATAATCAGAGTAAGGAGCTGGACCGAGCCACATATCCCAGTTTAAATTGGAGGGTGGTGCCTGATAGTTTAAAATAGGAATCAATGGAGGCTCGCCAGTCTTCCAAAGCCGTACTGTTTTGATTTTACCCAAAACACCAGATTGGATGATTTCGGCTACCCGGTGATAGTTTTCTCCCGCATGGATTTGGGTACCCAATTGGAAAATCCTACCGGTTTCCTTTTGGGAATTCAGCATCAACTTGCCTTCTCGCTGCGAATAGGACAGCGGTTTTTCGCTATACACATCTTTTCCCGCCTGAAACGCCAAAATTGCAATCTGAGCATGCCAGTGGTCTGGAGTGGCGATGGTAATCGCATCTATATCCTGCCTGTCTAAAACCTTTCTGAAATCTGAATATACCTGAGCTTTGGTATCGGGATGAATCTGCTTCAGTTTCATAAGAGCTTCTTGGGCATGAAGTTCATCTACATCGCATAAGGCTACGATTTCTGCTTCAGGCAAATTAGCGAACCAGTTCATATGGTTCAAACCCATGCCTCCCAAACCTATGTGAGCAATTCTAACCCGGTCTGAAGGGGCTGCAAGTACACCTGAAAAAGGCAAAAAATGAAGCCCGAGTGTTGTCAGGGCGGAATATTTAACAAATTCTCTTCTCTTAAGCTGTTTAATCATAGATAGGTGATTTTGGCGTGAAAAGTAAAGAGCAATAAATTAACAAATCCAAAAGAAAATCCTTCAAAACTAAGTATTAAAATTGTTTGATCGGAAAAATTCCAAAAAATAAGTCTCTGATTTTGAAGTATGAAAGCATGAAAAACACAAATCCCACTGTTTTTTTACCAGCCTCATTTGGAATAAAAGACTTAGCCTCCTACATTTGCATCACCAATTCGGAACACGCTCCGAATGAAATACAAAATTCCTTCTTAGCTCAGCTGGTTAGAGCATCTGACTGTTAATCAGAGGGTCCTTGGTTCGAGCCCAAGAGAAGGAGCAAAACCTGACACGAAAGTGTCAGGTTTTTTTGTTTTAGCTCAGTTGGTTAGAGTCCCGTATGTACGGGATTAATCAGAGGGTCCAAGGTTCAAGTCCTTGAGGCGGAGCCAGTGAAAAAAAGAGGCCAGAAATGACCTTTTTTTGTTTTAATCTCTCCCCATTTCATTTAAACAAGGTTTTTTGATGGTTGCAGCTTTTTTCCAAGACACAACTACCCAAAAACACAAAGCTGCAGCTAAGATCTGTAATTGTTTGATTTTCAATTTATAATACTGGTTCAAGCCAAACACAAGCTTTTCAGGACTTATCGTCAATTGACGAGAGGATAATGATCTTCTAATATAAGCTGCTCTTAGAAGCAAACTAAAAAGAGGCTGTCTCAGAAAGACAACCTTTTAACTAGTTTTCTAATATCACGAGTTACAATGAACAAACTTCTTACATTCTTACTTAATCTGTAATTTCCAGTTCAGTGGCCAAATCCAAACCATCTGCGACAATGTCAAAAATTTCGCTATTTCGGGATTCACTTATGACAATTATACCATCCAAATTTTTGGTGGCATCTGCCATAAGCTCATCAGTAACCCCGGCAAACCAGACAGATGGGTCAAAGGTGATTTCAGCAATGGCCGATTGATTTTGGGTGAAGACTATTGTTCCTTCTCTTTCTACCTCAAAAGTTTCTCCTGAATTAAACTCAAAGCGGAGAGGATGATCAGTTCCGTCTGGTGCTGTATAAGTGCCATTTAATACTACTGAAGGATCATCGGTTTCATCAAATAACTCTACCTCTATACTCACTTCCTCATAAGTTCCTGCAGGAATCGCTATTCCCCTGATATCTGGTGTAGGAACTCCTGTGGCAAAATCTATCACTACCCTTTGTTCAAACTCGAATTCTACTGATTCTAAATCGTTTTTAGATTCGGCTTCAAATTCCATGGCAGTTAATGTTATGAAACCATCTGTAAATACAAAGCTACCACTTGAAGTTTGTCTGTTTAATGGACCTGCATAAGCCAGTGTTTTAAAAGGAGAGGTCACGGTGTTAAATTCTACCGAAAGCACTGGCTGCTGGATGGAATCATCATTCAAACAGGAAGTCAGACCAAAAACTAATGTAATGGCCAACAATTTTAAAAATAGATGTTTCATTTATTTTTTTGGATTAATTAGGGTGCTACTTATGTAAAGTAAATTTTCAAAAGCTTGAACTATATTATACCCTAAGTACTAAAATGATGCCAGATGATTATCCGTGATCCTGCCAAAATACAGGATCCGAAAAAAAATAGAAAGGGATCAACACCAATAGGATAAGTTTACTTAAAACATCTTCAGCCCCTTACTTCCTTCCAAAATAACCTAATCCACTTCAGTCAGTAAATTCTCACCGACTCATCAACTACTGCGACTTATCTATTAAATAAGAATAGTTAAATCCTCCTTTCAAGAAAGCAAGGATTAAAAGAAATTTCCGAATTAATGAGTGGTGACAAACTGACCGCTAAATAACAAGAAATCTTAAATTTAAAAATGATGGAAAAACTTCTTCCCTAAAGTTTCAAATTTTATAAGATATTAGACTTAAGAATTTGATCTTGAACTTCCTTTAATCGTGGAGAAAGTCGATTCTGTTTGCAACTATCGCTAATAAGGGGAGCCAGTAAAAAAAAGAGTGGCTGTCTCATATTGATTTTCATTATTGGAGACAGCCTTTTTTATTCAATAGAGGCCGATTTCCTGAAATCGGTCTCTATTTTTTTGACTACTGTTTAACTCTTTAGCAATAGGCGTT